>NZ_LNII01000131.1:0-9332 GCF_001463365.1 Enterobacter sp. 50793107
TCGTTATTGTGGGCGGGGCGGGTCAGATGGGGCGGCTGTTTGAAAAAATGCTGACCCTGTCTGGCTATCAGGTGCGTATCCTGGAAAAAGAGGACTGGGCAAAAGCGCCGGAGCTGATGAAAGATGCCGGAATGGTCATCGTCAGCGTGCCGATTCACGTGACGGAGCAGATCATTGCGAAGCTTCCTCCGCTGCCGGCAGATTGCATCCTGGTGGACTTAGCATCCGTGAAAAATGGTCCGCTGCAGGCAATGCTTGCTGCGCACACGGGGCCGGTCCTGGGGCTGCATCCTATGTTTGGCCCGGACAGCGGCAGCCTGGCGAAACAGGTGGTGGTCTACTGCGATGGTCGTCAGCCGGAAGCCTACCAGTGGTTCCTGGAACAGATTCAGGTTTGGGGCGCGCGGCTGCACCGCATTAGCGCGGTTGAACACGATCAGAACATGGCGTTCATCCAGGCGCTGCGCCACTTTGCGACCTTTGCCTATGGGCTGCATCTGGCGGAAGAGAATGTGCAGCTTGAGCAGTTATTGGCACTCTCTTCGCCTATCTATCGTCTGGAGCTGGCGATGGTAGGGCGTCTGTTTGCTCAGGATCCCCAGCTTTACGCCGACATTATTATGTCGTCTGAGAACAACCTGGCACTGATTAAGCGTTACTACCAGCGTTTTGGCGAAGCCATTACGCTGCTGGAGCACGGCGACAAGCAGGCGTTTATCGACAGCTTCCGTAAGGTCGAACACTGGTTTGGCGATTACGCGCAACGTTTCCAGAGCGAGAGCCGCACGCTGTTGCGTCAGGCAAATGACAGTCGCCAGTAATGCGATGATGTATATACTGAAAGCCAGCATTGCTGGCTTTTTTCATTTTGGGGAACTGTCATGGCCGAACCGCAGCTGCTGTTGAACTACACCGGGCATCTGCCCGAATGCCCGACGTGGAGTGCAGAGGAAAATGCGCTCTACTGGGCGGATATTCTTGAAGGTGAGATCCACCGTTATCATTTACCCACGGCGGAACACACCGTGCTCTCTTTCCACGAAGAGGTGGGGTGTTTCGCCCTGCGCGAACGCGGCGGCTTTATCGTCGCGATGCGAAGCGGCATCTGGCTTTCCGATAAACACGGTCTGCTGCAGCGCAAAGTCTGTGATAATCCGTCGAATCCGCAGCTTGCGCGTTTCAATGATGGGGGAACCGATCACCGGGGCCAGTTCTACGCCGGGACCTTCTGGGCACCGGGTGATTACAACGGGGCGCTGCTGATGCGCATTGATAACGATCTGACGCCAAAAGTTATCCAGTGCGACATTCATGGCCACAATGGTCTGGCATTCAGCCCCGACCAGCGGTGGATGTTTACTTCTGATACGCCAAACGGCGTTATCTACCGTACCCCACTGGATGAGCAGGGGGAACCCGGTAAAAGGGAGATATTCCGCCGGTTCAACGACGGCGAAGGGATACCTGACGGTGCCGCGATGGACGTGGAAGGCTGTTACTGGAGTGCGCTGTTTGATGGCTGGCGCATCGCGCGCTTTTCACCTCAGGGAGAGCATCTGGAAGAGTACCGAATGCCGGTCCGTTGCCCAACGATGGTCTGCTTTGGCGGTGACGATATGAAAACGCTGTTTATCACGACCACACGGGAAAATATGGATGCGCAGGAGGTGGCACAATATCCCCTCTCCGGCGCTATCTTCACCCTGCCGGTCAGTGTGGCAGGGATGAAGAAAAGCCGGTTTATCGAACGTTAGCTTGGGTCAACCGGTACCACGTTTTCGCTCGGATAACAGCCCAGCACCTTCATTGAACGGGTGATTTCGCTCAGTTCGCGCAGGGCTTTCTGCATGGACGGCGATTCCAGGTTGGCCTGAATGTCGAGATAGAACATCTCTTCCCACGGATTGCCGTGAATCGGGCGCGATTCGAGTCGGGTCATGATCAGATTGTGGTTACGCAGTACCAGCAGCGCTTCAACCAGTGCGCCTGCCTGCTGCCCGGTTGCCATCAACAGGGTGGTTTTGGCGGGCACCTGATCAGAGACATTAATGGCTTTGCGTGCCAGCACGATGAAGCGGGTAATGTTTTGCGTCTGGTTTGCCAGGTTACGTTCCAGAACCTGGAGACCATACAGCGCACCGCCCGCCTCGCTGCCCAGCGCCGCGACGGTAGGGGAGTTTGCCTGGGCGACTTTTTCCATCGCCGCGGAGGTGCTTTCGGTGTACTCAATTTTCCAGTTCGGATAACGGTTCAGGAACTGACTGCACTGCTGGAACGGCTGCGGATGGCTGTAGACCGTCTCGATGGTGCTCAAATCGGTTGAGCCAGAGACCAGCACGCAGTGATCGATAGGAATTGTCAGCTCCCCAACCAGCGACAGGCTGGTGTGTTGCAGCAAATCGTACACGTCGTTGATAGCACCTGAACTAGTGTTCTCAATCGGCACGACGGCGTAATCCGCCTGGCCGGTTTCCACCTGATTGAAAATATCGGCGAACTTCGCGCAGCCGCTCTCAATGAACTCTTCAAAATGACGTGCAGCGTACTGGCGGGCAGCCAGATGGGAGTAGGAGCCCTTAGGGCCAAGAAACGCGATGCGGGCAGAGTGCGGGTTGGTTTTATTCAGATGCTGCTGCAACAGCGCTTGCTGGGTCAGAACAGAGTCTTCGATGATGAGCTGGAACAAACGGGTGATGTAATGTGCGTCAAGGTGATGGGCTTTGCCGAGTTGAATCAGACGTTCCAGCAGGTCGCGTTCGCGGTCGATATCACGTACCGGACGGTGGGAGTCCAGTTTGGCTTTACCCACTTCGATGGCGAGCGCGCGGCGTTCAGCCAGAAGTGCCAGTAATTTTTCATCCAGCGCGCTGATTTTTACTCGCAGATCCAGTAACGGGTTTTCCGGTGTCATAGTGTTGTCTGTCTCGTTTTATCGTTATCAATAAAAAAGGCCTCCCGGTGTGGGAGGCCTTGTTGTTCGTCTTCGCATTCTTTATCACACGACGAAACGCCTCCCGTTCAGGGGAAGGTAAAAAAGAATGCGAAGAAAAACGGCGTCAGTTTCATGAAATCATCCTGTGGTTGATAACGTTAAAGTACCCGTACTGTTTTCACCCTGTCAATAAAAAACGCGCCCGAAGGCGCGTTGGCGGTAAACTCAATTTAAAGGATTACTCTTCTTCAACTTCTTCCGCGAAGCTGGCGTCTTTCACCGAGGTCGTGGCGCGACGGGCTTCACCTTTGTGCTGCACTTTATTGAGCTGCCGTTCCAGCTTGTTGATCAAATCGTTAATAGCGGTGTACATATCCTCGTGTTTTGCGCTGGCGACCAGATGGCCGTTTGGAGTATTGATAGTTGCGTCAGCGATGAAACCCTGCGGCTCCTTAGACAGGATGATATGTGGATTAATCAAGTGTGTTTGCCATTTATCCAGTTTGGCGAGACGGTCTGCGACGTGCTGGCGAATTGCCGGGGTAATTTCCATTTGTTTGCTGGTAATGTTCATTGTCATAAATTTTACCTCTTGTCTTTCCGTCTTGGTGATTCCAGCATACCTGTCCTAATGTCAAAATGTGTGATTTAGATCACGTTATTTTGTCGGTTTTTGTCAGGGAATCTTTTTTGTGAGGCAGGGCAGGAAGAGGTGAGATTTACCTTGTCGAAGGCAAAAATTGCGGTCATAGTTGATAGGATGTGTTGAAGCTAAACCGCTTCAGCTTTGTCTGAAATGAATAAAAAAACGGCAGCCCGCGGGCTGCCGTTTTGCTTTGACGTCGCTATCAGGTGTTGCTGCTGTTCGCGGCGATGATTTTTGCTACCTTGTCTGCCTGTGCGGTCATCTGCATCTGGCGGTAAGCATTCTCCATCAGCTTCAGGCCGTCGCGGGTCGCCTGCGTATCCGGATAATCACGCAGCATTCCTTCTACACGGTTAACCACGGCAACCCATGCGCCACGGCGGGTGTAGTATTCAGCAACCGAGTATTCGTATTTCGCCAGACGGTCTTTCAGGAACACCAGACGTTTGGTGGCGTCGGTTACGTACTGGCTGTTCGGATAGCCGCGCACCAGTTTGGAAAAGTCGTTGAACGCATCACGCGCATGCTGCGGGTCACGGTCGGAGCGATCCACACCGAAGAAGCCCTGCAGGGCACTGTCATCCAGCGCCATGTTGGTAAGACCGCGCATGTACATTACATAGTCGATGTTAGGATGAGTCGGGTTCAGACGCATGAAACGATCGATGGTTGCCTGAGCCAGCGGCAGATCGGCATTTTTATAGTATGCGTAGATGAGATCTAACTGTACCTGCTGCGAATACGGACCAAATGGATAGCGATTATCCAACGCTTCCAGTTGCGTTATCGCCTGTTTCCAGTTACCGTCCTGCAACTTTTGTTGTGCAGTCGCATAGATTTCATTCGGCGGATTGTCAGGGACCTGTTCATTTGAACCGGAGCAGCCCACCAAAGCCAGGCTCAACGTGGCCGCTGCCACCAGATATTTCATGCGCGTCATGACGTTTTGACTTTCCTCAAATGTTTGTCCGGGAGAAACTCTGTTCCTGCTCCCGATTAAGACCAGCTACAATAGCACACTATATTAAACGGCAAAGCCGTAAAACCCAACGTTAAACGAAGAAGCAGTTTATGGCACAACGAGTAGAACTCACCGCAACAGTCTCCGAAAATCAGCTCGGTCAACGCTTAGATCAAGCTTTGGCCGAATTGTTCCCTGATTATTCGCGTTCACGCATAAAAGAATGGATTCTTGACCAGCGCGTGCTGGTAAACGGTAAAGTCTGGGACAAACCGAAAGAGAAAGTGTTAGGTGGGGAAGCTGTCGCCATCAATGCTGAAATCGAAGAGGAAATCCGCTTCGAGCCACAGGATATCCCACTGGATATCGTCTATGAAGATGATGACATTCTGGTGATTAACAAGCCGCGCGACCTGGTTGTTCATCCGGGAGCGGGGAATCCTGACGGTACGGTACTTAACGCACTTCTCCATTATTATCCGCCGATTGCTGATGTGCCGCGTGCCGGTATCGTGCATCGTCTGGATAAAGACACCACCGGTCTGATGGTGGTGGCAAAGACCGTACCTGCCCAGACTCGCCTGGTGGAATCACTGCAGCTGCGTGAGATCACCCGCGAATATGAAGCCGTGGCTATTGGTCATATGACTGCTGGCGGTACGGTTGATGAGCCGATCAGCCGTCACCCTACCAAACGTACTCATATGTCGGTGCATCCGATGGGTAAACCGGCGGTGACGCACTATCGCATTATGGAACATTTCCGCATTCATACGCGTCTGCGTCTGCGTCTGGAGACCGGTCGTACCCACCAGATCCGCGTGCATATGGCGCACATAACCCATCCGCTGGTGGGGGATCAGGTTTACGGTGGTCGTCCGCGTCCGCCAAAAGGGGCATCGGACGAGTTCATTAGCGTACTGCGCAAGTTTGATCGTCAGGCGCTGCACGCCACCATGCTGCGCCTTTATCACCCTATTTCAGGGATTCAAATGGAATGGCATGCGCCGATCCCGCAGGATATGGTGGAGCTTATTGACGCCATGCGCGCGGATTTTGAAGAACACAAAGATCAAGTGGACTGGTTATGAGCAAACTGATTGTTCCGGAGTGGCCACTGCCTGAAGGTGTGGCTGCCTGCAGTTCAACCCGCGTTGGCGGGGTAAGTCAGGGGGCGTGGGCGTCTTTGAACCTTGGCGCACACTGCGGCGACAACCTGGAACACGTTGAAGAAAACCGCTCGCGGCTGTTTGCTGCGGGCAACTTACCGTCTAAACCGGTGTGGCTTGAGCAGGTTCACGGTAAAGCCGTGCTGAAGTTGACGGGAGAACCCTACGCGTCTAAACGTGCCGATGCCTCCTACAGCGATACGCCGGGAACAGTATGCGCGGTGATGACAGCCGATTGCCTGCCGGTGCTGTTTTGTAACCGTGCGGGTACCGAGGTTGCGGCTGCTCATGCGGGCTGGCGTGGTCTGTGTGAAGGCGTGCTGGAAGAGACCGTCGCCTGCTTCAAAGACGATCCTGCAAATATCATTGCCTGGCTTGGCCCGGCAATTGGTCCTCAGGCATTCGAGGTGGGCCCAGAGGTTCGTGAAGCGTTTATGGCAAAAGATCCGCAAGCCGTTAACGCTTTCGAACCCGTGGGGGAAAAATATCTGGCCGATATTTATCAGCTTGCACGTCAGCGTCTGAATAATGTCAAGGTGACGCAGATCTTCGGCGGTGACCGCTGTACGTTCACCGAAAAGGGTGATTTCTTCTCTTATCGCCGCGACAAGACGACGGGGCGTATGGCAAGTTTTATTTGGCTGATATAACCTAAAGAATCAAGACGATCCGGCACGTGCCGTTTTCTTTTCACATAATTCAGGTCATTAACCTTGAATAATTGAGGGATGACCTCATTTAATCTCCAGTAGCAAATTTGACCTGTTATGGGAGGAGTTATGCGTCTGGATCGTCTTACTAATAAATTCCAGCTTGCTCTCGCCGATGCCCAGTCCCTTGCACTGGGGCACGACAACCAATTCATCGAACCTCTTCATTTAATGAGCGCCTTGCTGAATCAGGAAGGGGGATCGGTACGTCCATTATTAACGTCTGCTGGCATTAATGCTGGCCAGTTACGCACCGCCATCGATCAGGCGCTGAGCCGTTTACCGCAGGTAGAAGGTACCGGCGGCGACGTTCAGCCGTCCCAGGATCTGGTGCGGGTGCTGAACCTTTGCGACAAGCTGGCGCAAAAACGTGGGGACAACTTTATTTCGTCGGAACTGTTTGTTCTGGCGGCGCTTGAATCACGCGGTACCCTGACCGACCTGCTGAAAACTGCCGGCGCAACCACGGCCAATGTGACTCAGGCGATTGAGAAAATGCGTGGGGGTGAAAGTGTGAACGATCAGGGAGCCGAAGACCAACGTCAGGCTTTGAAAAAATTTACGGTCGATCTGACCGAGCGTGCTGAGCAGGGTAAACTTGACCCGGTGATCGGCCGTGATGAAGAAATTCGCCGTACTATTCAGGTTCTGCAGCGCCGTACCAAAAATAACCCGGTGCTGATTGGTGAACCGGGCGTCGGTAAAACCGCCATCGTTGAAGGGCTGGCGCAGCGTATTGTAAACGGTGAAGTACCGGAAGGGCTGAAAGGCCGCCGTGTACTGGCGCTGGATATGGGGGCGCTGGTGGCCGGGGCGAAGTATCGCGGTGAATTCGAAGAGCGTCTGAAAGGGGTGCTTAACGATCTGGCAAAACAAGAAGGCAATGTCATTCTGTTTATCGATGAGTTGCACACCATGGTCGGTGCCGGTAAAGCAGACGGCGCGATGGATGCCGGGAACATGCTGAAACCTGCACTGGCACGCGGTGAACTTCACTGTGTGGGTGCCACGACGCTGGACGAGTACCGTCAGTACATTGAAAAAGATGCTGCACTTGAACGTCGTTTCCAGAAGGTGTTTGTCGCGGAACCAAGCGTGGAAGATACCATCGCGATCCTGCGTGGTCTGAAAGAACGTTATGAGCTGCACCACCATGTGCAGATCACTGACCCGGCAATTGTTGCGGCAGCGACGCTTTCGCATCGTTATATCGCCGACCGTCAGTTACCGGATAAAGCGATCGACCTTATCGATGAGGCCGCATCCAGCATTCGTATGCAGATAGACTCGAAGCCGGAAGAGTTGGACAGACTCGACCGTCGTATCATTCAGCTCAAACTGGAACAGCAGGCACTCAAGAAAGAGTCTGATGAAGCCAGTAAAAAACGCCTCGATATGCTCAATGAGGAACTGGACGATAAAGAGCGCCAGTATTCTGAGTTAGAAGAAGAGTGGAAGGCAGAGAAAGCGTCACTCTCTGGCACTCAGACCATTAAGGCTGAACTCGAACAGGCAAAAATTGCCATTGAGCAGGCGCGTCGTGTGGGTGACCTGGCGCGAATGTCAGAGCTGCAGTACGGCAAAATCCCTGAGCTGGAGAAACAGCTTGAGATTGCGACGCAGTCTGAAGGCAAAACGATGCGTCTGTTACGTAACAAAGTAACGGATGCGGAAATTGCAGAGGTGCTGGCGCGCTGGACCGGTATTCCGGTAGCACGCATGATGGAAAGCGAACGCGATAAACTGCTGCGCATGGAGCAGGATCTGCATCAGCGCGTGATTGGCCAGGACGAGGCGGTTGAAGCGGTTTCTAACGCCATCCGTCGTAGCCGCGCCGGATTGTCTGATCCTAATCGTCCGATTGGTTCGTTCCTGTTCCTGGGCCCTACCGGGGTGGGGAAAACCGAGCTGTGTAAGGCGCTGGCTAACTTTATGTTCGACAGCGACGATGCGATGGTGCGTATCGACATGTCCGAGTTTATGGAGAAACACTCCGTTTCACGTCTGGTGGGTGCGCCTCCGGGATATGTCGGTTATGAAGAAGGTGGTTACCTGACAGAAGCGGTACGCCGTCGCCCTTATTCCGTCATCCTGCTGGACGAAGTGGAAAAAGCGCACCCGGATGTGTTCAATATTCTGCTGCAGGTCCTGGATGATGGTCGTCTGACCGACGGGCAGGGGAGAACGGTGGATTTCCGTAATACGGTGGTGATCATGACATCGAACCTGGGTTCCGATTTGATTCAGGAACGTTTCGGTGAACTGGATTACAGCCATATGAAAGATCTGGTTCTGGGTGTGGTTAGCCATAACTTCCGTCCGGAGTTCATCAACCGTATAGATGAAGTGGTGGTATTCCATCCTCTGGGTGAGAAACACATTGCGTCGATTGCACAGATCCAGCTGCAGCGTCTGTACAAACGTCTGGAAGAGCGTGGATATGAAATTCACATCTCTGACGATGCGCTGAAACTGCTGAGCGAAAATGGTTACGATCCGGTTTACGGGGCGCGTCCGTTGAAACGTGCTATCCAGCAGCAGATCGAAAACCCGCTGGCGCAGCAGATACTGTCAGGCGAACTGGTTCCGGGCAAAGTTATCCGTCTGGAAGCCAACGAGGACCGAATTGTGGCAGTGCAGTAAGTCACAAAACGCAAAAACGAGCCGCTTGCGGCTCGTTTTTGTTTAAAAACCAGGCCAGAATTGAGGTCTGGGATGTAATTTGCCTGGAAAGTGAGCAGTCAGTAAATAATTTTCACTTTATCCTTGCAGCTTCAGAATAACTCCCTATAATGCGCCTCCACTGACACGGAACAACGGCACACACGCCGCCGGGTCAGCAGAGAAAAGCAAAATAAACGCTTGACTCTGAACCGGGAAAGCGGAAAATGCACACCCCTGTCGCTCATACACA
>NZ_LNII01000132.1:0-3806 GCF_001463365.1 Enterobacter sp. 50793107
CGGCAGAGACTCTACCGGGTCGATTGCGTACTGCGGGTTCTTCCACCAGGAGAAGAAGAAAAACTTCCAGTCCAGCGCGGATAAGGGTTTGCCCTGTAGCAACGCTTTCTCTGCCGTCTGGCAGTAATCAAAGAAGTAACCCGCCCGTCCCTCTGCCGTGCTCTCGATAGTAGCGAAGCATCCCGTCGATACCGCCTCAAACGCACCAGTGACGATCTCACGGGCTTTGTCCGGATACTTGGCGCATATCTTTCCAAACTCGGAAACGTGAAGGTAGCGCAGCGTACCACCACGAAACGACGTACTGACGTATAGCGAGCCGCCCTTCTTAAAGACCAGCTCACCAGACGAGTCATTGCTCGCCGGGTTGGCCGCCTTTATCTCTGCTGGCAGCTTGTCGTATGCGTACTTCACCTTTTCGCGGAACAGGCGCTTTGCGTCATTCAGCGTATGGGCGATCAGCGCGCATTTAGCCGACTCGAACAGGGCTGCGTCGAGCTGGATGATGCACACCTCAGTTGTGAAACCGAGCTGACGAGCTTTCAGGATGATGTTACGGGTGTGGATCCCCTCGAAGTACTCGCGCTGCTCAGGCGTCATCCTGAACCGCGTCGGCTTTCCCTCTTTGTCGGTGATCCAGTAAAGATTGTTCAGCCGCCAGTCTTTATCAGCCAGCAGCTTGAGGTGCTCAGGTTTCATTACGCCCCCTGAGACAATGAATCCATCAGGTTAGACAGGTCATCAACCGTCTTATTGCCTTCCTCGGTGTCGAGGTTGTACGCCTTGCGCTCAGCGTTTATCACTTTGATTTGAGCATCAACACCGGCAGTGATCGAGCGAGACATTGAGGCGTGGTTTTCTTCCGTGATATCTGCATCTTCGAGGAAGTCGCGTAGCTTATTAGTGATGCCGCGCCATGCCGCCAAACTTTCCCGATGAGCCATGACTACAGCGGCCGCTTCATCGGATGCCTGGTCAATAATCTGCTCATCAGTAACCACTGGTGACTGGTTACCGTCTTTGGTTACCGACTTGGTTACCTTGGCTTTCGTTGCCGCCCTGACCTTTTCTGTCAGATCTCGCTGCCACCCTTCTTTGTTTGCTCTCTTTAGGATGGTGGCGTGGTTAACGCCATGCTTTTCCCCAATAGCCCTTACTGACAATGAACCAGCCCGGTAAGCCGATTCAATGGCCTCCCAATCTGGTTTGCTCATTGGTTACTCCGTTGTTTGTTCGGTCTGCTCTTCCGGTACCGGCGTGAACTCCACGCGCTTTACATCGGCAGGAGCGAAATACAACCACTGCCCCGTCTCTGTTGCCAGTGGCACAAAGCCGTTAACCAGCTCAGGCTGACGTCGTGACATCTTGCCCGTGAAGGTTTCGCCTGTTTGGGTGGTTAGCGTGATTTGGTAGATGTCGGACATGATTACCTCTTTGCCTTGTCGCAGCGGTTGCCCTGCTTATCAGAAGTGCTTAGCCACTTACGGCTTACCCGTCAGCAAGATGTGATTACCATCCTTGCGGGGTTACACAGATCATTATCGAAGCCCCTCGGTGAAGAGCTTCTGTAATGGCTACTTAGCCTTTGCTTTTGTTTCCGCTCGCTTACGGCGGCGCTCTTCTTTCTTCTCGGCGTTTGCCATGTCCATGAATGCCTGCATGATCGAGTTCCGCATCATGTAGCTAACAAAGTGATGATTGACGCAACCGTTGAGGCGCAGTTGCTCGCCAAACTGATCCACCGAGGCAAGCGCTTCCATCATGCCCTTCTCGCCTTTCATGAACTCTGAGAAGTCGCGCCCCGCTCTGGAGGCGCACTCGATGATGCGATTACTCATCCCGGCAGCCCTGGGATCGTAATCTGCAGCTGGTTAGCCAGGGTATTAATCTCAGCTACCAGCACAGGCTTTGTATAGCGCCATGCAGCGAGGCCTTGCCCGCAGAAGCTCGCCATGTCCTTCTTCTGGTCAAACTCATGACACTTCATGTTGAGCTGCGCACTTAAGCTGTTGCGATGCTGAAGTTCTCCAGTGAAGTAGTCATCGAGGACTTTATAGGCCGCGTACTTGAACCCGGGGTTTAACCAAGCCGCATAATCGTAAGCAACAAACTTCCCGCCATATGTTCCACCGTGTACACCGCGCTCAGTGAAAACCACAGATTCGTGGTTTTTCTCCAGCTCGGCCAGGAACTCTTTTGTCTGCTTGTTTCGCAGATAGTGGTAAGGCGACTCAGCATCACTTTTGCCACTGGCTTTCCACATATCGGTGAGGCATATCATGCCGTCTTCCCCGACACGGATTGGTTGATTGAAGAGGGTTAATGATTTCATTTCGCTGATACCTTTTGGTGGTTGAGCCTGTTCTCGTAGATATGGGCAGCCCAAGAGCGGTCAGCGTTACCACTGCCCTATCTCAAGCTCTACCCCGAAAGGCTCTTGGTTGATATGCGCACGAGAATGCGCGGGTTTACTGCAGGCGTAAAAAAGCCCCGCTATTGCGAGGCTCTTGATGATTCGATTTTCCTGATTGCTGCCTTATCCAGATTGCACTGACCCAGCGCCGTATAGAGCTGAGTGTTTAACTCCAGACTTGCCTGCCACGTGAACGGAACCACCATTCCGGGGATCGGCGTGTCTGCGGTCAGGTCAGCGCTTATCGGCACCACTGGGGCCGGAACGTAAACTGTCTGCGTATTCCCGCAGGCTGTCAGCAGCGGCAGAAGGAACAAGCTGGTTAGCGCACGGATCGCCTTCAAGCGCCTGCCTGATGTAGACAATGCGCGTCTCGCCTTTTTTGGCCAGTTCGTTCTTTGCATTCTGGGTAGCCTGTGAGATGTCACGGATGAGGTTCATCGTGGTGATCACGTTGTTGGTGATCGCCTCTGATGTTTCTGCCCTGACCGTCGCCTTGTCGCGCTGGTCTTTGTAGGTGATGGCGTTGTCGCGGTAGTGGTTTACGAAGAACGCCAGCACACCGATTAACGCCACCACCAGCAGCTGCAGCCAGTAACGCTTAACCAGCGCGCCAATCATGATAGGAACAGAGCCCGCTCTGCCTCCCGCCGACGTGTCAGCCCATTCAGCACCTTCCCACCAGCTTTATTCCAGCGCAGGAACTCATCGGCTGCACCAGCGTAATCACCAGCGTTGAGTTTTCGCAGAAGGGTCGATGTCGACAGTGACCGGGCACCGAGGTTATACGTGAACGACACCAGGGCGTCGAATTGCCCCTGAGTCAGGCCGACTTTAACCAGGCGGGAAACGTCGCTTTCGTAGCTGACCAGTCCTGTCTTCAGCAGACGCTCTGCCGTTTCCTGATTAATCGTCATCCCGGCGCGGATTGGTTTCCCGTCGACAGGCTGAGTCCAGCCATAGCCGATCGTCCAGACGCCAACGCTGTCCTGGTACGCGGTAAGCTTGCAGCCTTCGAACTCTTTGAGCAGGGCAATTCCTTTATCACTGGTTTGCATTCTTCATCCCCGTCAGACGTTCCCAGAAATAGGTCAGAGCCACGGAGCCCATCGCCCCGCTAATGCCTGACGTAACCAGAATCATGTAAAGGCTCAGCCCACTTTCTACGCTGATTAGGCCACCAATGAGACCGGTAAAGCCGGACACTGCAATTTGTGCCAGCGCATTAATCCAGCTCCAGGTGGCTTTGTTCTGCTTAACGTCAATAAGGTATCGGACCAGGCCGCCCCAGCATGACAGAGCAAGGACAATCAGCCATGACACTCCGGCAATGCTTTCTTTATCTTGCATACGTTTAGCCATATCACCTCCGAAAGAACGGGGTGCTGTTTGT
>NZ_LNII01000133.1:0-379 GCF_001463365.1 Enterobacter sp. 50793107
CCGGAGTGGACGCATCACTGGTGTTCGGGTTGTCATGCCAATGGCACTGCCCGGTAGCTAAATGCGGAAGAGATAAGTGCTGAAAGCATCTAAGCACGAAACTTGCCCCGAGATGAGTTCTCCCTGACTCCTTGAGAGTCCTGAAGGAACGTTGAAGACGACGACGTTGATAGGTCGGGTGTGTAAGCGCAGCGATGCGTTGAGCTAACCGATACTAATGAACCGTGAGGCTTAACCTTACAACGCCGAAGGTGTTTTGGCGAAGAGACGATTTTCAGCCTGATACAGATTAACAGAATTTGCCTGGCGGCTTTAGCGCGGTGGTCCCACCTGACCCCATGCCGAACTCAGAAGTGAAACGCCGTAGCGCCGATGCTTG
>NZ_LNII01000134.1:0-44963 GCF_001463365.1 Enterobacter sp. 50793107
GCTTTATTGTAGGTGGGCCAGTTGGTGATTTTGAACTTTTGCTTTGCCACGGAACGGTCTGCGTTGTCGGGAAGATACGTGATCTGATCCTTCAACTCAGCAAAAGTTCGATTTATTCAACAAAGCCTTTTGAAAGAGCAAACGATTCGAACCAATATTGGTCACGTGCAAATTTATAATGAAAATTATTTCCAGACGTCGAATAAAAATAAAAGCCTGATTGCCGATTATGCATCCCTGAAAAAGGCGATTCTCAACGATCCGGATCTTGCACCGCATATTTCGACGCTGTCCGGTCAGCTGGAATTTACCGGGGTGATTTCGCAATATGAAAGCGAAACGTCCAGCTATTTTTCCGCACTGGGTGTGGAGCCGCTGCCTGCGTTAAAGCTGGGATCGTTTGATAAATTAATTTCCGGCAGCGATCTCTCCCGGGTGCGTACCGACGAAATCACGCTGGGCAGTGGGCTGGCGAAAACGCTCAATGCCCACTACGACGACTGGCTGGATGTGCTGGTGGTGAATACCGAGGGCGGGCAGGGCGCGTTATCGATGAAGCTTCGCGGCATCTTTGAGTCCGGTATTAAGGATTACGATGATGTGGCGATGAAAATCCCGCTTGATACCGCACAGCGCATCATGGGAACCAACAGCGTCAGTAAAGTATTAATCCTGCTGAAGGACGACGATACCGCCGTCTTTAGCGCCAAACTGCGCCAGTTTATTGCGAAGCATCATTTACCGCTGCTGGTCAAAGACTGGAAAGAGACCTCGATCTTTTATCAGCAAGTCGAAGGCTTATTATCCGGGATCTATTTCTTCATTAAGCTCATCGTCGGATTGATCGTGATCTTTATGATCGGCAATTCGATGACCATGAATATTATCGAACGTACCCGGGAAATAACCACCCTCAGGGCGATTGGCCTGAAACCCCTGCACGTCACCAGGCTGTTTTTACTGGAAGGGATTTTCATTGGTCTTATCGGCGCCCTTGGCAGTCTGGCGACAGGTTATGCCATTGCCTCTGCCATCAATCTTTACGGTATTGCGATGCCGCCGTCACCGGGGCAATCGCTGGGCTATACGGCCTTTATTAAAACCGACAGCGTAGCACTGACCTGGATAACCCTGGTATTACCGATCCTGGCCGCAACCGGCGCCTCTGTGCTGCCTGCATTACGTGCTTCACGGCTGAATATTTCAGATGCTTTTAAATTTTCGTAAGGAAGCGATATGAAACGCGTTGTCATCACAAAACTGCTCTTTTGTCTGTGCCTGTTTTCCTCGGCGGTATTATCAGCGCCGGTGGATAACAAAGCATCAGAGATTATTCGTCGTGCCGATGAGGTTCGTTCCCCGAATAAACCTTTTCGCTATACCCTGACCATTCATGAATATAAGTCGGGCGCATCTCAGCCTGACAATAAGCAGGTGCTGGATATTTCCATGCGCTTTATGAAACCCGAAGGGGGAATGAAAGCCGATGCCCGTTCGCTGGCGCGTTTTATTTATCCCCCGCGGGACAAAGGCAAAGTGCTGCTCTCTGACTGGTACGATCTTTGGTTCTACACGCCAGAACTGCGTCGACCGGTTCCCGTTTCGCGCCAGCAGCGCCTGATTGGACAAATTTCCAATGGCGACGTCATTGTCACCAATTTTGAGTATGCCTACCACGCCACGCTGCTGGGCGAGGAAGCATGCGGCGATACGCAGTGCTATAAGCTGGAGTTGGTGCGCAAAACGGATGACGTCACGTGGCCAAAAGTCATCTATTACGTCGAAAAAGAGGGGGAGAACCGTCCTTTTAAAGCGTCGTATTACTCTCTGGATAATAAATTGATGAAAGAAGTGCTGTACCAGGATTTTCAGATGGTATTAGGGAAGATGCGTCCGATGAAAATTATTGTGAAGGAGGCCCGTCACGGCAACAGCTACTCGGTGATGGAGTACAGCGATGTTCGCCTGGAATCCTTGCCTGAATCCCACTTTACTCGCGAGTCTATTCAGCGAGGTGCCAATTGAAACGCACATTACTGGGGTTAACCCTGGCACTCTCCGCTCTGCCGGTGAGCACACTGGCGGACTGCCTGTCCGGTTCCGACTTTGCAAAAAACAGCACTGTCACGCTGTATGAGCAGGTGTCGCTGGTCAAAAAACAAATTTCAGACTGGCGAATTAACGGCCGAAATCCGTATACCAGACACAATATCTACAATGACGCGGGCGTGAATCTCACCAGCAAGTGCGCGATCGTTGATAATGCGCTGGATCTGGATTTGTCTCTCTACGGGCTCACCTGGTACTCACCGCGCAAGGTGGGGGCATTTGAAGAGGACGACAGCCGCTCTCAGCTGCTGATTGAGCGTCTGAGACTGGTTTACGCCGTTTCAGACAGCGTGCAGCTTGAAGTGGGAAAACTTCAGGCGAAGCAGGGTCTCTTTTTCCTGCGCTCACCTTCCGATCTGACTCCGCATTACTACGCCGGGTTCAAACCGACGCGGCTTTACGATCCCGCGCTTCGCACTGCGTATCAGTCCTCGTCCTGGGCCGCGACGCTGTCAATGGACAACCGGGATGAGTCGCTCTCGCTGACCGTGATTCCGAAGCTGGCGACGATCGATAAATACTATCTGACCTCCAGCAACTGGTCCGCGAACCAGCGTGGCAACAGCAGCGAGGCCTGGCTTCTGAGCTATACCTCACATGCCTTCCGTCAACATACGCCGGGGATGCGCATTCTGCTGGGAGACTCGCAGTCGGTTGCCGTCTCTGACAGCTATCACTACACCCCACAGCTGACCCTGAATGCCGAGATGGCCTGGCACCGGGAGCAGCGCTGGCGTCATCTCTCTGAGGAGAAAAGTGCAGAAGTCCAGAACTATGCATTTCCTTCATCGCTGTATGAGACCGAGGACAAAAATGGCGTAGAGCTGTCGGTGGGCGGGCAATATACCACTGATACCTTTAACGTTTTCGGCCTGGAATATTATTACCAGAGCGAAGGCTACTCCCGCACGGAATGGCGCAAGCAGCGCGAGCTGATGACCTTTTTGAATACGCCGACAGGTTATGCGCCGCTCGATAGGGCGTTTGATTCCTATAAGTACCTGATGGCGTCTGAAATCAGCAATACGGGCAACAAAGGCATGTTGCAGGGGAGACACTATCTCAACGCCTGGTCCAGCGTGCAGCTCACGCATCAGATCGCCGTGCAGCCTTATTTTATCGTCAATCTGATGGATAAAAGCACCCTGTCGGGGCTCCACATCAGCGCACCGCTGACCTTTATTGATGACCAGCTGGAAGCGTATACCGGCGTCTATTCAGCACTGGGTAGCGCAAATTCTGAGTTTGCTTTCTTCGGCGATGTTGCCGGTGGCTATGCTGGCTTTAAGTATTACTTATAAGGAAATGACTATGACGCTTGATAATCCATCGCAGCCTGTGGTGCTGCTGTTTTCCGGCCAGGGAAACCCGGTGATTGGTATGGGCAGCGATCTGTGGGATCTCAATGCAACGACGAAACAGATCTGGGATTGTGCCAGCGATGTGTCGGGTCTCGATCTGCGCCGACTCTGCCTTAAGGGGCCGATGAACAGGCTGATCCAGACCACGGTACAACAGCTGGCCGTTACGGCGATCAACGTATCGCTTTATAGCCTCTGCCGCGAGCGCTTCCCGGCGCTGCGCGTCGTGGGTGCCTGCGGCCATAGCGTTGGCGAATACAGTGCCCTGTACGCGGCAGGCGCGATCTCGCTGGAGACCCTGTTCCGTACGCTGCATTTTCGTGCCAGCTCCATGGATGCGGTGAGTAAAAAGCAGAAAGGCGCGATGCTGGCGCTGAAGGGGGTCGATTTTGCCACGCTGAGTGACATCATCACCCGTTCCGGGATCGCGCTGGATATCAGCTGCGACAACACCCCGCGTCAGCAGGTGATTGGCGGGACCCCGTCTGCGCTGAGTGATTTTGCCAAAGTGCTGGCGGACGAAGGCTATGAGCCGATCAAGCTCGGCGTCAGCGGGGCCTGGCATACCCGTTTAATGGCTGAGGGCGTGCAGCTGATGCGTGACTTCCTGGCGGGACAGCCTTTCACCTCGCCAGCCTATGACGTGCTGATGAATGTGACCGCCAGAGTCGAAACGGTGCCGGACAATATCAAAGAGAACCTCTCCCTGCATCTGACGCAGACGGTGAAATGGGCCGATTCCATGGCCAGATTCATCCATCATCCAGACCAGCCGCTGTTCCTGGAGATGAGCAACAAACCCTATCTGGGACAGATGCTAAATGATTTTTCCGGTTTTTCTGCCGGGCGTGTCCTGCACTGCAGAAAAGTGTTAGGGATGTAATGGCCGAGCTATGATTCCAGATTATTTAACCTTCATCCGTTATCAGGATAAAAGGAACGTGCTTTTTATCTATATCGTGACGTTTATCCTGCTGGGCTTTTACTGGAAAAATGCCGGTTTCTCTTTTTCCCGGCAGGATGCCTGGGTCGCGAGCGGTATTTTCGCGCTGATCGGGTATAGCTTCATTGCCGACCTTAAGGCCTTCTGGGCCTATAAATGCGTCGTCAAGAATGTTGATTTGTCGGTATTTGTCGGCAAAGAGAGCCCGAAAACGAATTCGGTCATCTTCGAACCGTTTATCGTGCTGGCCGTCTCGATCCTGATTTTCGCGGGCATCACGGGGCTCTTCCTTGCGCTGACCACGCCAGGCATCACGCTGCTGATCATGGTTTTCGTGGCGCCGCTGATTATCTGGGGGATCTTTGCCGCACTGCGCCATGTCTATATTCAGCAGGTCGTTGCCTCAGCCAGAGACAAGGCAAAATACACGCAGCTTTCACAGTATGTCGCCGTTGCTCTCGTGATGAGTGTGGTGATGAATCTCCTGACCATCAGCCCCTTACGCAACAGTGCGCAGTTTGATCTCTATGGGCGCTACTTCACCTTAACCGCCATCATTACCATGGTGGTGCTCTGCGTGGTGGTGCTGGCAATCAATCTGCTGTTCTTGCGCTTTACCCGACGCTATGTGTTTCTGGGCCATCTGTTCCTTAACGAGATTGATCTCTATTTCTCTCCGTCACTCCCGTGGAGGACGCTGTCTGAGAAACCATTATGGCTGCGGCTGGTGATGCTGGTGGGCGTGGAATGTGTCTGGTCGGCTGTTATCGGCGTGCTGCTTACGCTTTCGGGATGGCAGGTCTGGTTTGAGGTCTATTTCCTGCTTTGCTATCTGCCATGTCTGGTGTACTACACGCTGCATACCTGGTGGAAATGGCATACCGATTTTATGATGTCGAGCGATATGTATCTGCGTTGGGCGGAGATCAGCAGAGAGGACACCCCCTGGTAGTCGCCTTCTGAAAGAGATAAAAAAGCCAGACCCTCATCACTGACGGTCTGGCTTTTTATTACGTCTGTTTCGCTTAGCTCATTTTCATCCATGACAGCAGCATGGAGGGGCTGGCAATGACGTTAATGTTGGAAATATAGCCGTCGTAGCGGTTGTTAATGGCAGAAAGCTGATTATTAAAATGATCGTTTTCTGCCGTCAGCACGTCGAGCAAGGTGCGTTTGCCAAGGTGATACCACTGTTCGTAGAACATACGACGCACCCGATCCGTTTCACTTGTCAGGCGATCGTAATCATCGGCGCGCAGGAAAGAGGAGTCACGTACCTGAATCTGATAGTTAATCTGATACTCCAGATCTTTGTAACTCACTTCATATTGCTGCTGCGCCATATTGGCTTTCGCCCGTGCCGACATCTCAGCGGCACGCTGAGAGCCACCGCTAAACGCCTCCCACTCGACGTTTAAGCCCGTATACCAACCCGCTTCGTTGCCGTTGCTGTCTTTGGCGGTGCTTTTGGAGATGACCCAGTTCACCTGCGGCAGGGCCGACGATTTAATGCTTTCAGCCTCATACTCCGCCGCCCGGACTTTGGACTGCAGGTTCAGCATCATCGGGTTTTTATCCAGCCCAGAAAGCGCCACCGACGCCGGGATGACCGTGTCGTGCCAGCTTATGCCTTCCGGTAATTCTGGCTCGATCCCCAGCAGACGCACCAGTTTAATTTTGCTGGCACTCAGCTGATGCTCAATGTTGTCGAGACTTGCCTGGGCCGACATCAGTTTTGCTTTTGCCTGCACCAGTTCACTCTCTCTGCCGCGGTCTGCCTGGGTAATTTGCGACAGCATGGTGACCAGCTCTTTCATGCGGCCAACATACTGTTTCGCCACAACCTTACTGTGCTGGTAACGCCCCATGTTCATCAGCTCGGACACGGTGTTGTAGGCCAGCTGTTCGCGGGAATACTCTTTTGAATAACGGGCTGCTTTTGCCGTTTCCAGAGAGTTGTCCACCTGGTTACTGATCCTTCCCCAGTCAATAATCGGCGTATTAACGGAGACCGTGCCGCTTGAGTCGCTGATATGGCTATTGTTGGATGACGACTGGCGATCGCCGCCCACGGTCGACAGCGGCGAGGTTACACCCAGACGTACCTGGGGCATGCGCTGGCCTTTTACCTGATCGACCATGTAGTCAGACGCCATCACCTCTGCTGAGGCGGCCCGCAGTTCCGGGCTATACGCCAGCGCTCTGGCCACCATGCTGCGCAGAAAAACAAGCGAATCCTGACTGCCGGCACGGTAGCCCTGCGACATGCCGCTGATGGCTTGACGCGCACCGCCGTCACGACGCACCCCGGCGTACGCCGGGTCCGGTTTGTAATACTCGGTGACGGGCGGGAAGAAGTCTGCGTTTTTCTTCAGCGCAGCCCGGCTTTCCGCCGGTTTTGACGGGGCGGGGGCAAACTCCCTGGCTGTCGGTGCAGAGGCGTAACGTTCTGGGCGCGCAGTGGCTTGCGTTGGCATCGCCTTTTGCGTACTGACGTATTGCGACTGGGTACGCATGGCAGGCAGCGAACGCGGCGATGCCGCACTGTGCGACACCGTCCGCTGCACAGGCTGCACTTCGCGGTTGAGCTGTGACTGTGTGCGCATCGGCGGCAATGACGCCAGGCTGCTTTTAGCCTGAGCAATGTCAGCCGCGTGCAGCGGAATGACAAAAGAAGAGCAGGGCAAGCAGAGTGCAACTGCGGTTGCTACCCTTGCCCAACGACGCTCTTTACGTGCCTTAACCATATAATTATCTCTCCCTGAAGGCTTCGCGCGCTTTCAGTATCGGTTTGAGGATGTAAGACAAAATGGTCTTCTCCCCCGTTCTGATTTCTACGTTTGCCACCATTCCCGGCATGATCGGGAACGACTTGTCTTTTACCTGTAACGCGGCACGGTCGGTGCGGACGAACACCCGGTAATAGGTAGAATCTCCACGCCCCTGACGGGCTTTCTCTTCATCGATCAGGGTGTCTGAACTGAGGTGTTCAACGACACCGTTTAATCCGCCATAAATGGCATAGTCGTAGGCGGTAATTTTTACCGTGGCGGGCAGGCCCGGATGGATAAAGGCCACATCAGAGGGTTTGATTTTGGCTTCAACCAGCAGGTTATCTTCAAGCGGAATGAGGGTCATGATCTCCGCCCCCTGCTGAATGACGCCGCCACGGGTTGTCACCCGGATGTTGTTGACGGTGCCGCGCACGGGCGCCACCACCGTGGTACGGTTCATTACGTCCTGGCGTCCGCGCAGAATTTCTTCCGCCTGCGCCAGCTCAGATTCCAGACGGTTCAGTTCGCTGTTGGCATCAGAGCGGAAGCGGTTGGTACGCTCGGTGATCTGCAGGCTGAATTCGTTCGCCTGGCGCTTGAGGCGCAGGATTTCGACATCCGACATTAACCCTCTGCGCGCCAGCGGCTCCGACAGACTGACCTCGTTTTGCGCCAGCGTCAGGCTCCGTTTTAAGGCCTCTACGCTTTCATTCAGGGTTTTCAGGCGGGCGTTATAGGCCTGGGTCTCATCACGCACGATTGACTCAATCCCGGCGATATCCGGCGGGAAGGTCAGTGGCGTGTCGTAGGCTTCCGCCCTGAGACGGGCAATGCTGCCTTTCAGCCCCTGCACTTTGGACAACGATTCGCCATAGCTGGCCCCGGCGCGAGTCGGGTCAATCTTCAGCAGAATCTGGCCTTTCTCGACGATGTCGCCTTCCTGCACGTTTAGCTCTTCGAGAATGCCGCCTTCCAGGCTCTGAATGAGCTGCTCGCGGCTGGCGGGGATCACTTTCCCGTCGCCACGGGTAATCTCCTCAACCCGGGCGAAATGCGCCCAGACCAGCGCTACCACCACAACCAGGGTGATGGTGTAGAGCATGATCATGCTGAAAGGGGTCTTCTGTGCGATCAGCGCGCCCTGCAGGTCGTGCATGAATTTCAGATCGTCGGCTTTCACTTTCCCCGTTGGCTGTGCAGGGTGTAATGCCAGCCCGGTGCCCGCTCTCTGCGTAGCGTTCACGTTTTCCAGTGCCGTTGAGGGTACGCCTGCATCCGTTTCGGCCTCTCCCTTTGAGGCGTTATGATTCACTTCGTCCTCGTTCATCATTCATTCACACCTTGTTTCTGTTGCTTCTCTTCGACTGAATGCATTGCTTGCTTTTTCTTCATGACATTCTCATTCAGGCTGGCCATCACCTGATCTTTGGGACCGTCTTTCACTACGTGTCCGTCTTCCATGACGATCAGACGCTCTACCAGGCTCAGTACGGACATGCGGTGGGTCACAATGACCAGCGTTTGTCCTTGCGTCGCTTCTTTGAGCCGACGAAGGAACAGGGTTTCCGTCATCGCATCCATTGAGCTGGTGGGTTCATCCATCAGCAAAATCTTTGGTCGCAGCAACAGGCAGCGGGCGAGGGCGACGAGCTGTTTTTGTCCACCGGAAAGGCAATTGCCCATTTCGCCGATAGGCATGTCAAAACCCAGTGGATGTCTGGCCGCCACGTGATCAAGCCCGGTCAGGCGAACCACCCGCAGAAACTCTTCCGTGCTCACGCCCGGGTTACCAATGACGATGTTATGGCGCAGGGTGCCGTAAAACAGGCGGCAGTCCTGCCCGACGTAACCCACCGCAGCGCGCCAGTCGGCGGGATCAACCTGTGTCGCATCCACACCATCAATGAAAAGCTGTCCGCTGCTCTGCTGGTACAGGCGCGCCATCACGCGCAGCAGGGTCGACTTACCGCTGCCAATTTTGCCCAGCACGGCCACCTGCTCCCCGGCCTCGATGTTGATATTGATGTTGTCCAGAATGCGTGGCGCGACCATCATTCCCGGTACCGGATAGGTGAATCCCACCTTTTTCAGACGCAGGCTGCCGGTGAAATTGGGCGTCGGCAGATAATTGATCAGCGCATCGCGCTCGGTCGGTGTTTCCATCAGCTGGTTAAGGGATTTCAGCGCGGTTTTAGCGTGCTGATAACGCAGCGCCAGACCGACCACAGAGGCCAGAGGCGCGAGCGAACGGCTGGAGAGGATCACCACCCCAATCATGGCCCCCATGGTCAGCTCTCCGGCGTGGATTAAATAGACGCCGAGCACCACGATGCAGACGGTGGTGATTTGCTGCACAAAAGAGACAAAGTTGGTGGTCAGCATGGAGAGATAGCGGGTTTTCATCGAGGACGCCGCAGCCAGTGCGCTGAAATCATTCCAGCGCTTTTGCATCACCCCTTCGCCCTGAGCGGCTTTTAAGGCCTCAAGCCCTTCGATGCTCTCGATCAGCAGACCCTGCTTAAGTGAAATTTCCCGGACGTTTTCTTCCATGTAGCGACCCAGTGGCCACTGGATAATGACGCTGACAATCAAAATCAGTGGCATGGCGACCAGCGGTACAACGGCCAGTGGGCCGCCAATCATGTAAATGATGAACATGAACAGCAGACAGAACGGCAAATCGGACAGCGTGGCGAGGGTCGCAGAGGTGATAAAGTCGCGGACGGCCTCAAAATCGCGTAACTGGTTCGCAAAGGTTCCGGAGGATTGCGGCTTGTATTCCATGCGCATCGACATCACCTGGCGAAACAGCTTCGCCCCGAGGATCAGATCTGCTTTTTTACCGGCGATGTCGATCAAATAGGCGCGGATTTGTCGGCTGGCAAATTCAAAAATAATGGCAATCACCACGCCAATCGCCAGCGACCACAGGGTGACGTACGCCTGGGTGGGGATCACGCGGTCATAGACGTTCATGGTGAAGAAGGTACCGGCCAGCGTAAGAATGTTCGCCAGCAGCGCCGCCAGTGCCGCGCTGTAGAAGTAATGCCGGTAGCGCCACAGCGTCGAATAGAGCCAGTGACCTTCATCCTTGGCTTTCGGTAACAGCTGGTCTTCAGCACGCGCGTCCAGCGTGGGTTTTGGCGTCGTCACAAGGGCATAACCGCCATAAGCCTCGTGTAAATCCGCCTCTGCAACGAGGAGCGTTCCGTCGTTTTCAGGTACCACAATCTGATACGTATGTTGCCCGCGCTTTCCCTTGCGTGCGGTAAGAATGCAGTATGTCCCGTCTTTGCGTGCAATAAGCAAAGGGAACAGCCAGGAGGAAAGCGAATTCAGATCGCGCTTAACCCAACCGGCGGATATGCCCATCTGCTCAAGCATACGTAATGCCATTTCAGGCTCCAGCTTGTCGCTTTTTGGCAGGCCTGCATACAGCACCTCTTTGCTGGCATACTTAGAATGATGCCCACAAAGCCATTCAACGCCCCACAGAAGAGAATCTTTTTCAGGGGCTTCAATATCTTCAAGAGTATGCTCTGAATTAATTTTTACCGTGGAGAGATGCGTATTCATTTTGAATTCAGACCTGTAGTTGCGTTCCTCACTTAGAATTAAAAAGTAAAGAATATGTTATTTAAAAACGACCAGGGGCATCCGTAAATACAACGGGTGACGCGGGTGGATTATGTAAAAATACAAGCACTGGTAATATCGTAGTGTAGGGTTTTATCCCTCTCACACACAATAAAGAAAAGTAACTGTTCCTTTAGGAATATTCTACGTCATATTTGCTATGCTGATGTTTTAACATCTCTTTCTTACGTGGACGTATTAGCTCGCCAGCCTTGAAATGGGAACGCCCAGCTTTGTTTCAATTCTTATTTTCATGGCGTAAATGTTTTTGACATTCGTGGCATTTTTCATGGCAATCTTTTTAGGCAGTTGGCCTTTATACAGTTCAGAAAAGAGTGCATATTCATTTGCGCTAAGTTTGGCTCTTTTTTCTGAAGGTCGTATTATTTTTCCCATAAAGGACTGACTGATCTTCATTTTGATATCCTCGGCCAGGTCATCATGAAAAATAACCGTACTGATGATCGTGTCTGCCGTATCGTTGTAGAACCAGTAGTGGGCAATGGCCGCCATTTTTTTGTCGGTGATCAGAATCAGGCGCGAGTTTCTGAACTGAGATAACCAATTGTTTGATAAGAAATAATTTATATTTTTGTAATTAAAGTCTATCACGACAATGGGTTGTGAAATTATTTTTGAATTAATATCAGCAAAGTATTGTAAAATGCCTTCTATCAGAAATGAGTTATTTTCTGGCCAAATATAAAACTCGGCTCCCGAACATTCATCGCACTTTGTGCTGCGAATGGAGGCATAGGCGCATTTATGCATACATCCGTAACAACGCATAGTGTAGTTGTCATTCTCATTTTGTTTAATAGTAATAATGTTCATGTGATCAAACGCTACGCGTCCATATAATATATGTAAAATATTATGTAATATATCAACAATCAGATAAATTATGCATTACGGAAAAACACGAGTGACAGTCAGAATACGCTCTGTTTGTCCAGGAATTTTCGACAGAGCGTATTGTCAGTTTTACACTAACTTGCAAGCCGTGTGATGGACACGCCCAGCTTGCGTTCAATTCGGTTCTTCATGGCGTAGGTGTTTTTAACACTGGTGCCGTTCCGGTAGGCGATTTTCTTTGGCGACCATCCGTTAAAGAGGAATGAAAACAGGCTGTATTCATTCTGACTCAGTTTGGGTCTGTTACCTGTCGGTTTAATCGTTTTTGCCAGGAACGTTTTTTTCAGTTTCGTCGAGACTTCTTCTGCGCTATCGTCATAAAAGATAATTGAACTGATAGTGGTTTCTAACGTGTCGTTGTAAAACCAGTAGTGCGCAATTGCCGTCATCTTTTTATCAGTGACAAGAATCAGTCTCATGTTTTTGAACTGATCTAACCAGTTTTCAGATAAAAAATAATTGATGTTTTTATGACTGAAGTCGATGATGACAACCGGCTGCGAAATATATTTATCATTTACCTCGCCAAAGTGATGGCGAATGCCTTCAACCAAAAAGGTGTTATTATCAGGCCAGATATAATATTCAAGCGCGTGGCAATCACGGTTTTGGCCATCTTCAGACGTATTAAAACGGCATTGCTTTTCGCAACCATAACAACGCATGTCAGGGGTATGACAAACGGGTTGTCCACCCGTATGAGATACATAGCCAGGATTGTTAGTTGCACAGTACATATTATACCTCACACGCGATGTTTTCTTACGTTAATGATATTAAGCCGGAGTCTGACAAACGCCGTCGTTCTTTAGGAATAATCATATGCTGGACCAGGCAATAATCTTAATTAAATAGTCTGAACTGACTATTATGAATGCGATTTAAGAACTAATTTTATATAAAACAATGTATTATAAAAGTTCTTAAATGAGAGTGAGATTCATTTGATTTTATCTAAAATGCTGTAATTGTTGTTTTTTGGTTAATTTCTGGCAGAGTCGTTTACTTTCTGAAATACCGGGTGAAAGATACGGTTTAATAAGCCGAAAAAGCACGGTCTTTATTAACTAAAGTAAGCGGCGTGGAGCAATAAAATACGCATTTAAATATAGCCGCAGAAAATAGTTGTCCTGTTTATAAAGCGTATTATTTACCTGTTTCTTGTGACTCGTCGTCCGTTATATCAGTGCCCGGCGTTACCAACCGGCGGCATCTTTGCCTGTTTTATCGGTTACATAATCTTTAGTTAACAAAGAATATACATAAGCAGTGCATTTATTTAACACTTGATCGTTTTTGGTGCAGTTGTCGCACTGTTTTTGTGCAGCGAGCGGGATGGCTAATGTGCTGGCGCAACGTTTGACGTGCCAATTCGTTTTTGATGTTCTGCTTATAAATTAACAGGTTATTACCCTTTATACTGCGAAATTTTGAACCAATATAAAATTGGTTCGTTTATTGCTTAATCATTAGCACGATAAGTAGCGCCTCATATCAATAACTTATCGTTAATAACAATAAAGTCATGATGAAAGCGAGCGAACCAATATGGAAAAACCGTCACGGTTTCTGGCAAATTCCAGCACCGCGCTTGAACAATTGCGCGGTCTTATTCACCAGCACGAGTCAACACCAGGCCTTCCGCTGCCCACGGAACGTGAGCTGTCGGAAACTCTCGGCGTAGGACGACGTGAAGTACGTCGTGCGCTGGATGTGCTGGAAGAAGAGGGGCGGATCTGGCGTAAGCAGGGCAAAGGCACTTTTATTGGTCCTGCTGCGCCTGTGGAACCGCTGGCCCTTCAGGGATTGGTTCAGCAAACCAACCTTCTGGAAGTGATGGAAGCTCGTCTACAGCTCGAACCCGGCTTAGCCCGGCTTGCGGCACTGCGTGCCACCAGGGAAAACCTCGCGCTCATGCAGCGCATGCTGGAACGCATCGATAAGGTCAGCCCGGACGACCGCGATCTGAATGAACTGTGGGACAGCGCCTTTCACCGCGCCATTGCGGAGGCCGCAGGCAATCGCCTGATGCTCGGTCTTTTTGATGCCATTGATGCCGTCAGGCGTGAGCCAGGCTGGCAGCATTTGCGTGAGCTTGCCCGAACCCCCGAACGGGTCGATGTCTACAACGACCATCATCATAAAATCATGTCCGCGATTATCCATCGCCAGCCCAACGAAGCAGCGGCCGCCATGCGCGAACATCTGCTTAGCCTGCAAAACGCCCTGATACAGGCGATCCACCTTGAGGACGACATCACGCTATGACGACGATTCCGTTTAAGGAAGCCACTCCGGTACTGCGCCTGCAAAACCTCAATGTTAAGTTCGCCGGATCGCCGGTGAGCGTGCTTGACGGTATCTCGCTGACGGTCAAAGCGGGTGAAACGCTGGCGCTGGTGGGGGAGTCCGGCTGCGGGAAAAGTATCACCTCCTTAGCGCTGATGGGGCTATTGCCCGCCAGCGCGCAGATTGTCAGCGGCGATATGCAGTTTCGTCGCCACGATCTGCGAAAGCTTTCCCCGCGGGAATATGCCGATCTCCGCGGTAACGAGCTGGCGATGATTTTCCAGGAGCCGATGACGTCGCTCAACCCCGCCTTTACCCTTGGGGACCAGCTCAGCGAAGCGGTTATGCGCCATCAGAACGTTTCGCGTGCGCAGGCGATGAATACCGCGCTGCAAATCCTGGAGAAGGTGCAGATCCCGGCAGCAGAGATGCGCCTGAAAGCGTATCCGCACCAGCTTTCCGGCGGCATGCGCCAGCGCGTGATGATTGCGATGGCGCTGATTAACCATCCGCGTTTGTTGATTGCCGACGAGCCGACCACCGCACTGGACGTCACCATTCAGGCGCAAATCCTCGCGCTGCTCAACACCTTAAAAGAGGAGACCGGTACGGCGGTGCTGATGATCACCCATGATTTAGGCGTGGTGGCGGAAGTGGCGCAGCAGGTGGCGGTGATGTATGCCGGGCAGGTGGTGGAGCAGGGGAGCGTCGAGGCCATCTTTGCCGATCCGCAGCACCCGTACACCATTGGTCTGATGGGCTCTATTCCGTCCGCGGGCGCGCGTAAAGGGCCGCTCGCCACCATTCCCGGCGCGGTTCCCCTGGCGGAATCCATGCCGAAAGGCTGCCGCTTTGCGACCCGCTGCCCCTTCGCGCAAACGCGCTGCCATAACGAAAAACCGTCGCTCGCGGCGCAGGGGGCTGACCATCTGGTCGCCTGCTTCCGCGTGCCGCTGGAACAACACATTGCGCTGGGAGAGATCGCATGACCACGCCCATTCTTGAAGCCCGTGACCTGAGCAAGCGCTTCCCCGGCCCGAAGAAGCTTTTTACTCCAGCCCGCTTTGTGACGGCGGTGGATCGCGTCTCCCTCTCCGTGATGCCCGGCGAAACGCTGGCGATTGTCGGGGAGTCCGGGTCCGGCAAATCCACGCTCGGCCGTCTGCTGCTGCGTTTGCTGGCCGCCAGCGAAGGACGCGTGTTTTATCAGGGGGAAGAGATCACACACGCCTCAGGAGCTCGTCTCAACCAGTTGCGCCGGGAATTACAGATTATTTTTCAGGATCCTTTTGCGTCGCTAAACCCGCGCATGACGGTTGAGCAGATTGTGGGTGAGCCGCTGTGGCTGCATCAGGAGATGAAAAAAGCCGATCGTCACTATCGCGTTGCGGAACTGCTTAAAACCGTGGGTCTGCCTGCCGCCTGGGCGGCGCGTTTTCCGCACGAGTTTTCAGGTGGGCAACGCCAGCGCATTGGTATTGCGCGTGCGCTGGCCTCCGGGCCAAAACTGCTGCTGGGTGACGAGCCCGTCTCGGCGCTGGATGTTTCCGTGCAGGCGCAGGTGATCAATCTGCTGGAAAGCCTGAAGCATCAGCTGGGGCTAACGATGGTGATTGTTGCCCACGGCCTGGCGGTCATCCGCCATATGAGCGACCGCGTGGCAGTGATGTATCTCGGGCAGATCGTTGAGCTTGCCAGCGTCGACGAGATCTTTGACGCGCCTCTCCATCCTTACACCCAGGCGCTCATCGCCTCTGCACCGCAGATGCAGCCGGGCGCCCGACGCGCAGCCCCGTTGCTGCAAGGGGATTTACCGAACCCGGCCGATCCCCCGTCCGGGTGCCGATTCCATACCCGTTGTCCGTATGCCACGGATGAATGTCGCCTTGCCGAGCCCATTAACCAGGTGCTGGAAGGCGGACGCCAGATTGCCTGCCACCGCTGGCAGGAGATTAACCGCGATCGCAGTGTTATCCAGATAGCACCGCCGTCTACCGCCTTTCTGCGCCGCCGCGCGCTGTTTGAACACGCGGCCTCTCACTCCTCCCTTCCTTCAAGGAACTCATGATAATGACAATGCGTAATTCTCTTTTGACCGTACTGGGAAGTGTTATGTTGCTCGGCGCGGCGCTGCCCGCCCAGGCTGAAAGCGTGCTGCGAGTAGGGCTGGGTGCAGACCCGGATATGCTCGATCCGCATCTGGCGCGCACCTATTATGGCCGTTTCGTTTTTGCCTCCCTGTGCGACAGGCTGGTGGATGTGGACGAAAACCTGAAAGTGGTGCCGGGTCTGGCGAAAGAGTGGACCTGGAGCGAGGATGGCAAAACCCTGACCTTCAATTTGCGTGAAGGCGTCACCTTCCATGATGGCGAAAAATTCGATGCGGCAGCGGCAAAATACAACCTCGACCGGGCGCTGACCTTAAAAGGCTCTCTGCGTAAAAGTGAAATATCGTCCGTGGAGTCCGTTGAGGTCACCGGCCCGATGCAGATCGCCCTGCACCTGAAAACCCCCGATGCTGCCCTGTTAATGCAGCTCACCGACCGCGCCGGGGCGATGATGGCCCCCGAAGCGGCGAAAAAGCCGGACTTTGCCGCCCATCCCGTCTGCTCCGGTCCTTATAAATTCGACAGCCGCGTCTCCCAGGACCGCATTGTTCTGACTCGTTTCGACAACTACTGGAATAAAGACGCTTACCACTTCGACAAGATCATCTATCTGCCGATCCCGGATGCCTCCGTGCGTCTGGCGAACCTGCGCGCGGGCGATCTCGATCTGACCGAAGGCATTGCTGCCAGCGACGTTAAAACCGTCGAAGCCGACAGCAAGCTGTCGCTGGCGAAGGTGACGGGGCTCGGGTATCAGGGCATCACCTTCAATATCAATAATGGCAAGGTGCCAGCGAACGATCCGTTCAAGGACGCCCGCGTGCGTGAAGCGTTCTCTCAGGCCATTGACCGCGATGCGCTCAATCAGGTGGTCTTTGAGGGGCTGTATACGCCTGCCAACCAGCCGTTTTCGACGGTAAGCCCGTATCACGTCAACCTGCCGGTGCCCCCGCGTGACGTCGACAAGGCGAAAGCGCTGCTTAAAGCCGCAGGCGTCGCGACGCCGCTGAACGTGAATCTGCTGGTGCCGAACAACCCAACCTCGCAGCAGGTCGGCCAGGTATTGCAGGCGATGGTGGCTGAAGCGGGCTTTACCCTGAATCTGCAGATGACCGAGTTCGCCACGCTGCTCGATCGCCAGCAGAGCGGTGATTACCAGCTGAGCTTCTCCGGCTGGTCAGGACGCCCGGACCCGGATGGCAGCATCTACGGTTTTATCCACAGCAAAGGGACGCTTAACGACGGCCGTTACAGCAATGCGCAGGTCGATGAGTGGCTGACCCAGGCGCGTCTCAGCAACGATAAAGCCGTTCGCCAGCCGCTGTACGACAAGGTAGTGAAGCAGCTGCAAACCGACATGCCTGTTGCCTACCTCTACTTTGAGCCGCGTATTTTCGGCCTGAACAAAAGCGTGCAGGGCTTTAAGCCATACCCGGACGGCATCGTGCGTCTGGCCGGTGTGACGCTGGCGAAATAACCGTCCCGAGGAGAGACCATGCTGGAACTGATTTGCAAACGGCTGCTGCTGGCCGTTCCGACGCTATTGCTGGTGAGTATGATGGTGTTCGGGCTGCAGAAGCTGCTGCCCGGCGATCCGCTCATCGCCATGGCGGGCGAAGAGCGCGATCCGGCGGTGATCGCCCAGCTGCGCGCTGAGCTCAATCTGGATGCGCCCATCCCGGTGCAGTATTTCCACTGGCTGACGCGCGCGCTGCAGGGCGATCTAGGGGTCTCCTTACGCACGCACGAACCGGTGACCGAGCTTATCGCCAGCAAACTGCCGGTCACGCTGGAGCTGTCGCTGCTGGCGATGATCATCGCCCTGGTGTTCGGCATCAGCATGGGGATCCTCGCGGCGGTGAACAAAAACAGCTGGGTCGATCACGGGGCGAACTTTGTGGCGATCTCCGGGATCTCGATACCGCACTTCTGGCTCGGGATCCTGCTGATACTGGTCTTTTCGGTCAATCTGCAGTGGCTGCCAGCGTCCGGGTTTGTGCCGTTTAGTGAAGATCCGGTGCAGAACCTGCGGACGTTGCTGCTGCCTGCCGCCGTGCTCGGCACCGGGCTGGCGGCCACGCTGATGCGCCATACCCGCGCCTCCATGATCGCCGTGCTCAAAGCTGACTACATCCGCACCGCGCGGGCCAAAGGGCTGCTGCCAAAAGCCGTCATTATCAAGCATGCGTTTCGCAACGCGCTGGTGCCGGTGATCACGCTTACCACGCTGCTGTTCGGCGAGCTGCTGGGCGGCGCGGTGCTGACCGAGCAGGTCTTCACCATTCCGGGATTTGGCAAAATGATCGTCGACTCGGTGTTTAACCGCGACTACGCGGTGGTGCAGGGCGTGGTACTGATCGTGGCGATTGGCTTCCTGTTGCTGAACCTGCTGGCCGATGTGCTGTACGTTCTCATCAATCCGAAAATGCGAGGTTAACCATGGCGGAACTGACAACTCAAACCGTTGCGCCGGTTCTGCCCCGCGCGCAGAACCGGGTGCTGAAGAAATTTCTCGCCAATAAAAGCGCGGTGATCGGCGCGGTGATTGTGGGCTTCTTTGTGCTGGTGGCGCTGCTTGCACCGTGGATCGCGCCGTTCGATCCGGTGAAGGCGAATTTCCTCGCGGTGCGCAAAGCGCCCTCGGCGATGTACTGGTTCGGCACCGACGAGCTGGGGCGCGATATTTTATCCCGCATTATCTGGGGAGCCAGAACCTCGCTGATGGCGGGGTGTATGTCGGTAGTCATCGCCGTGGTCATCGGCGTGCCGCTGGGGCTGGTGGCTGGTTACTTTCAGAAGATGTGGGATGGGGCGATCTCACGCGTTATCGAAGCGCTGCTGGCCTGTCCGTTTCTGATCATGGCGATCGCCCTCGGGGCGTTTTTAGGGCCAAGCCTGACCAACGCCATGATCGCCATTGGCCTTTCCGCGATGCCGATCTTCGCCCATCTCACGCGCGGCCAGGTGATCGCCATTCGCAACGAAGAGTACATCGACGGCGCGCGGGCGATAGGCCTGCCGGATCGCTGGATCATCATCAAATATGTCCTGCCGAACGTCATGTCACCCATTCTGGTGCAGGCCACGCTGGCCATTGCCTCGGCGATTATCGCCGAAGCCAGTCTCTCGTTTCTGGGTCTGGGGCAGCAGCCGCCAAACCCCTCCTGGGGCTCAATGCTTAACACCGCCAAAGGCTTCCTTGAGCAGGCGCCCTGGATGTCCGTCTTCCCCGGCGTGGCGATTTTCCTTGCCGTGCAGGGCTTTAATTTACTCGGCGACGGGCTGCGCGATGCGCTCGATCCGCGCCACGACTAAGGAGTCATGATGACCAAAGCGCTTGATTTTACGTCCGGTTACGCTTCACGACGCCCGCCGATGATGGGCCATAACGCGGTTGCCACCTCGCAGCCGCTGGCGGCGCAGGCGGGGATGAAGATGCTGCAGCTGGGCGGCAACGCCGTTGATGCGGCTGTCGCCACCGCGATGGCGCTGACGGTGGTTGAACCCACCGGTAACGGGATTGGCAGCGATGCCTTCGCCATCGTCTGGGATGGCGAAAAGCTCCACGGCCTGAACGCCTCTGGCCGCTCGCCTGCGAGCTGGCATGCGGATCTGTTCGCTGGCAAAACGGCGATGCCGGAAATCGGCTGGGATGCGGTAACCGTGCCCGGTGCGGTATCGGGCTGGGTGGCGCTGGCGGAACGTTTTGGCACGCTGCCGCTGACCACGCTGGCGCAGCCTGCCATTGAGTATGCGCGTAACGGTTTCCCGGTTTCGCCGCTGATTGGCCATCTCTGGCAGCGCGGTTATAACAAACTTAAAGACCAGCCGGGCTTTAGCGCCTGCTTCGCACCGGAAGGCCGCGCCCCGCGCGTAGGGGAGATCTTCCGTAACCCGGCGCAGGCGAACTCGCTGGAGCTGATTGCAAAAACCAACGGCGAGGCGTTTTATCGGGGCGAGCTGGCGCAGAAAATTGCCGCCTTCGCCAAAGCGCACGGCGCACATCTGACGGCTGAGGATCTGGCGAACCATCGTGTGGACTGGGTGGAGCTGTTGTCGCGCGACTTTGCCGGCGGTTCGGTGCAGGAGCTACCGCCGAACGGGCAGGGGATCGCCACGTTGATTGCGCTCGGCATTCTGGAGCAGTGCGGCATTGAGCAACATCACCCGGACTCCGTGCAATCCCTGCATTTATCCATTGAGGCGATGAAGCTGGCGCTGGCGGATCTCGACCGCTACGTGGCGGATGAAGCGCACATGGAGTTTGCGGCTAAAGAGCTGCTGAGCGACCATTATCTGAAATCGCGCGCGGCGCTTATCGACCCTGATAAAGCCTCGGATTTTGAGTACGGTTCGCCGACGCAGAGCGGCACGGTCTACATCAGCACCGCAGATGCCAGCGGGATGATGGTTTCGTTTATCCAGTCCAACTATATGGGCTTTGGTTCAGGGATTGTGGTACCGGATACCGGCATCAGCCTGCAAAACCGCGGCTGCGGATTTGTGCTGGATCCGAAGCACCCGAACGCGCTGGCGGGCAGCAAGCGTCCGTTCCACACCATCATTCCGGGTTTTGCGATGGACGGCAACGGCCAGCCGCTGATGTCTTTTGGTGTGATGGGTGGGCCAATGCAGGCGCAAGGGCATATGCAGATGGCGCTGCGCATCATGCTGCACGGGCAAAACCCGCAGGCGGCAATCGACGCCCCGCGCTGGCGCGTGGTGCAGGGCCGGGAGGTGATCGTCGAATCGACGTTCGATCGCAACACCATTGCTGCCCTGCGTGAACGTGGCCACCACATCGTCGTGGAAGATCCGCTCCAGGAGTATAACTTTGGCGGTGCGCAGGTGATTTACCGGATGCCGGAAGGGCACTACGTGGCCGCGACGGAGAGCCGCAAAGACGGGCAGGCGCTGGTGAGTTGATCTTTTATCCTCCCTCTCCCTTTGGGAGAGGGTTGGGGTGAGGGGAAAGTGTCACCCAATACTAAACGGATCCGCATCCTGCCATGCGGGGAACTTCTCGCGATACTCCTTCAGCGCCGTCAACGACAGCTCGGCATCAATGCGCGTCGCCTGATGCGGTTCGGCGGTGGCGATGATCTCGCCCTGCGGATTCACCACCCGGCTATCGCCCCGGTAGTGATGTCCGTTGCCGTCTGTTCCCACGCGGTTACACCCCACCACGTACGCCTGGTTTTCAATTGCGCGTGCCACCAGCAGCGACTGCCAGTGCAGGGAGCGCGGCGCAGGCCAGTTGGCGACATACAGCGCCAGGTCGTAATCGTTGCGGTTGCGCGACCAGACCGGGAAGCGCAGGTCGTAACAGACCAGCGGCAGAATACGCCAGCCGCGCCATTCAAACACCACACGTTCGTTGCCGGCTTCGTAGTGATGATGCTCATCGGCCATGCGGAACAGGTGTCGTTTATCGTAAAAATGGACCTTCCCCTCCGGCTCAACCAGCAGGAAGCGGTTCACCGGGCCGCGTTCCGTTTGCAGGGCGGCGCTCCCGGCGATCAGCGCGTTGGTCTGCTGCGCTTTGGCGTGCATCCAGGCGACCACCTCATCCTGCGGCATCGACTGTTGTGCGGCTTCCATCGCGAAGCCCGTGGTGAACATCTCCGGCAGGACAATCACATCGCGCCCGGTAATGCCTTCCAGTTGACGATCAAAGTGGCGCAGGTTGGCAGGGCCATCCATCCACACTAAAGGTTGCTGCAAAATAGAAATCTTCAGACCAGGCACAATTCAGACTCCTCAAACGACCCTTTTTGACACTGTAGCACGACATAAAGAGAAAAGATGGCAATAAAAAACCCCGCTCGTGGCGGGGTTTTTCAGGACGAAACGCGTTAAGCGGCTTCAGGTTTGCGGTGTTTCTCCGGCAGCTTTACCGGCTGTGTCGCCAGCTCATCCGGTTCGAAATCATCGACGTTAATGCTGCGCAGACGGCTCTCTTCGGCTTTCACCAGGAGTGCGGCTTCGCTGTTGTCAATGATGCCACCCGCCAGTGCCTGTTTCGCCAGTTCATCCAGGCGGGTAAACGGCAGGTTTTTGCCCAGCTGTTTACAGATCTTCTGGTGAATCGGGTCGGCGGCCATCACGTCCAGCAGCGCCTCTTCCAGCAGACCCACCGGGTTATGTGGCGTTGGCGCCAGATACTGACCGCGGCCGATACGTGAGCGGGTTGCGCTCGGTACCTGCAGGATCTTCGCCACTTTATGATCCAGCTTGTCAGACGGCGCCAGATGATGACGACCGGTCGGGAAGATCGCCACGCGCAGGGCACCTGCCACCAGACGGTTAGGGAAGTTCACCAGCAGATCGTCAATCGCCTGCTCGGCCTGATACAGCGCATCCTGCACCCCCCAGTGCACCAGCGGCAGATCCGCTTCCTGACGGCCTTCGTCGTCGTAGCGTTTCAGTACCGCAGAAGCCAGGTAGAGCTGGCTCAGCACATCACCCAGACGGGCAGAGATGCGCTCGCGACGCTTCAGGCTACCGCCCAGCACCGCCATGGAGACGTCGGACAGCAGCGCCAGGTTGGCGCTCAGCCGGTTCAGATGCTGGTAATAACGTTTTGTCGCATCATGGGTTGGCGTGGCGCTGGTCAGCCCACGGGTCAGACCCAGCCAGAAGCTGCGCACTTTATTGCTGCCTACATGACCGATATGTTTGAACAGCAGCTTGTCGAAGGCATCCACGTCGTTGTTCTGCGCGGCGGCCATCTCCTCCAGCACGTACGGATGACAGCGAATCGCCCCCTGGCCGAAGATCATCATGCTGCGGGTCAGGATGTTTGCCCCTTCTACGGTGATGGCGATCGGTGCGCCCTGATAGCCACGCGCCAGGAAGTTGCCTTCGCCGAGCATAATGCCTTTACCACCTGCGATATCCATTGCATCAATGATCGACTGTTGTGCGCGGTGGGTGCAGTGGTACTTCACAATCGCGGACAGTACGGCCGGTTTTTCACCCAGCATAATGCCGTAGGTAATTAACGACGCGGCGGCATCCATCACGTAGGCGTTGCCTGCGATACGCGCCAGCGGCTCTTCGATCCCTTCCATCTTGCCGATGGAGATTTTGAACTGACGACGGATGTGCGCGTAGGCACCAATCCCCATCGCCACCGATTTCAGCCCGCCGGTTGAGTTCGACGGCAGGGTAATGCCGCGACCAACGGACAGACATTCCACCAGCATACGCCAGCCCTGACCGGCCATTTTCGGCCCACCGATGATGTAATCAATCGGGACAAAGATATCCTGACCGCGGGTCGGACCGTTCTGGAACGGCACGTTCAGCGGGAAGTGGCGACGACCAATTTCAACGCCCGGGGTAGAGGTGGGGATCAGCGCACAGGTAATGCCCAGATCTTCTTCACCACCCAGCAGTTTTTCCGGGTCGGAGAGTTTAAACGCCAGGCCCAGCACGGTAGCGACAGGCGCGAGCGTAATGTAGCGTTTGTTCCAGGTCAGGCGCATACCCAGCACCTGTTCGCCCTGCCATTCGCCCATGCAGACCACACCGGTATCCGGGATGGCGCCTGCATCGGAACCCGCTTCCGGGCTGGTCAGTGCGAAGCATGGAATTTCCTGACCGCGTGCCAGACGCGGCAGATAGTGATCTTTCTGCTCTTTTGTACCGTAATGCTGCAGCAGTTCGCCCGGGCCTAAGGAGTTAGGTACGCCCACGGTGATCGCCAGGATCCCGGAGACGCCAGCCAGTTTTTGCAGCACGCGAGCCTGAGCGTACGCGGAGAATTCCAGACCGCCATACTCTTTTTTGATGATCATCGCGAAGAAGCGATGCTCTTTCAGGTATGCCCACAGCTCCGGCGGCAGGTCGGCCATTTCATGGGTGATGGCAAAGTCATTGGCCATACGGCAGGCTTCTTCTACCGGGCCGTCAATAAAGGCTTGTTCTTCCGCTGTCAGACGCGGCTGCGGGTAGTTATGCAGTTTTTTCCAGTCCGGGTTGCCCTGGAACAGATCGCCTTCCCACCAGGTGGTACCGGCGTCAATCGCTTCTTTCTCGGTGCGCGACATCGGTGGCATCACTTTGCGGAAACCTTTGAATACCGGCGCGGAGATCATCGACTTACGCATCGGGGCAAAGTTAAACGGCAGAAGGATGATGGCCAGCGGCACTAAAAGCCAGATATTCCAGAGACCTGCGACGCCAAGCGCAGCCGTCCAGGCCAGAAGAATCAGGCTGCTCAGGAATAAACTTACACGGTGATAGAACAGCACACCGAGCAGGACAACGGTTGCGAGAATGCTCAAAATCATCATAAAGAAAAGCTCCCTTGCTTGTAGGAGGTCTGACCACTTGTGATGATATGGTTGTAGTTGATGTTATTTCCTTTAGCAATGTGTTTACAAAATAATTACAACCTGGTTCACATTGTTCGTTTGTTTGCCGGCACGAAAACGCAAAACGTCAGACGATTCGCATCCCTTTAGCTTCTCGCTTTTATTGCTATCCGGTACACTCCACTGTGTTATCTCATCAATACTGAAGGATTATCCTCATGTACCAGGATCTTATTCGTAACGAACTGAACGAAGCGGCGGAAACGCTGGCTAACTTTCTGAAAGATGATGCCAATATTCACGCTATTCAGCGCGCGGCGGTCCTGCTGGCCGACAGTTTCAAAGCCGGTGGCAAAGTGCTCTCCTGCGGTAACGGGGGGTCCCACTGCGACGCTATGCACTTCGCAGAAGAGCTGACCGGGCGTTATCGTGAAAACCGTCCGGGCTACCCGGCGATTGCGATCTCCGACGTGAGCCACATCTCCTGTGTGGGCAACGATTTCGGTTACGACTACATCTTCTCCCGCTACGTTGAAGCGGTTGGTCGTGAAGGTGACGTGCTGCTGGGTATCTCCACTTCGGGCAACTCTGGTAACGTGATCAAAGCGATTGCGGCGGCGCGTGAAAAAGGGATGAAAGTCATCACCCTGACGGGCAAAGATGGCGGTAAGATGGACGGTACCGCGGACGTTGAAATCCGTGTTCCGCACTTCGGTTATGCTGACCGCATTCAGGAAATTCACATCAAAGTGATCCACATCCTGATCCAGCTGATCGAAAAAGAGATGGTTAAGTAAGGCTTCGCTGGGGGGCACCGGTGCCCCCCGCAGTTGTGGAGTGGAGGTAATCTATGTGCGAACTGCTCGGGATGAGCGCCAATGTGCCAACCGATATCTGCTTTAGTTTCACCGGGCTGGTACAGCGCGGTGGGGGAACCGGGCCGCATAAAGACGGCTGGGGTATCACCTTCTACGAAGGCAAAGGGTGTCGCACGTTCAAGGATCCACAACCCAGCTTTAACTCACCGATTGCCAAACTGGTGCAGGATTACCCCATTAAATCCTGCTCGGTAATCGCCCATATTCGTCAGGCAAACCGCGGCGAAGTGGCGCTCGAAAACACCCATCCGTTTACCCGTGAGCTGTGGGGCCGTAACTGGACCTACGCGCATAACGGGCAACTTACGGGCTATAAGTCGCTGGAGACCGGTAATTTTCGCCCGGTTGGCGAAACCGACAGCGAAAAAGCCTTTTGCTGGCTGCTGCATAAGCTAACAGAGCGTTATCCGCGCACCCCTGGCAACATGGCGGCGGTATTTAAATATATTGCGTCGCTGGCGTCTGAACTGCGCGAGAAGGGCGTGTTTAACATGCTGTTGTCTGACGGGCGCTATGTGATGGCGTTCTGCTCGACGAACCTGTTCTGGATCACCCGCCGTGCACCGTTTGGCGTGGCAAAGCTGCTCGATCAGGATGTGGAAATTGATTTTCAGAAAGAGACCACACCAAATGATGTGGTCACTGTTATCGCCACGCAGCCGCTGACCGGCAACGAGACCTGGCAGAAGATTATGCCAGGCGAGTGGGTGTTATTTTGTCTCGGGGACCGTGTAATTTGATGCCAGCTGTGGGTGGACAACTTCGTGGCTCAGCGGTTTGCTGACCACATAACGGCCATCCACAACCGAGACGACAGGCGGCTTGTGCGTCTGCTCGAAATAGTCATAGCCCGGTTTTAGCTGTTTCCAGAAATCCGCGTAGTAAGAGTACTTGTGACGCGCCATGTTGGCATCGGTCATGCGGAACGGATAGATGCTGACCTGAACGTTTGGCTGACCAAAGACCAGTGCGCCCGTGACAAACTGGAAAATCTCATCAATGCCGGAATCGGTCATCGCGTAACAGCCGATGGACACACAGGCACCGTGGATCATCAGATATTTACCTTCGTAACCGTGCGCACGGTCAAAGGCATTCGGGAAGCCGATATTAATCGCTTTATAGAAACGGCTATCCGGTTTTAGCTGGTTACGCTGAACGTTGTAAAACCCTTCCGGGCTTTTGAAATCGCCCTGACGCTGTTTTGGCCCCAGACCACCGGAGTAGTTACAAATCTTGTAGCTGTCGAGCAGCTGATATGTCTCACCCATTTTCACAAACAGGTCGAGTGTGCGTTCTTCCTTGAAGATTTGAATATAAACGGGGGATCCCATTAGCTGCTGTTTATATTCTTTGCTCACAGGCGTGGTTGAACTGTTGCTGCTGAGCAGCCCGGCAAACGACACGCACGGAATCAGGAGCATCGCAATGAACAATGCGATTTTACGCATACTACAAGTTCCTTGATAAAACTAAGACCAACTTGCCAGAACGGCAAAAGAGACCCGAAATCAGATTAATCTGTTAGGAGCGCTCACATTAGCACCGCTATAGATTTTCGCAAGAGCGGAGCTGTTAGTTTACAAATTAGTTTTACTTTATAACCCATCAAAATCGCGCTGGCTCCAGGAACTTTGCGTATCAGTTCGCAATTTGACACCTGCAGCGGCGTTTTATCTGCCCGGAAAACGCCGGAAATGGTACACTTCACGCCCTCAGAATAGTTGTTCACGGAAACTTGCTAACCACATGTTTAAAATAAGAAAAGGACTTGACCTGCCCATCGCAGGCGTGCCCGAACAGCACGTTTCGGCAGGCGCAAGCGTTCGCCATGTTGCCATTCTGGGCGACGATTACGTGGGGATGCGCCCCTCAATGCTGGTCCAGCAGGACGATCGCGTCATTAAAGGGCAGGCGCTCTTCGAAGATAAAAAAAATCCCGGCGTGATGTTTACCGCCCCTGCCAGCGGCACCGTTGTGGCGATCAACCGTGGCGAACGTCGCGTGTTGCAGTCGGTGGTTATCCGCATTGAAGGGGATGAACAGCGTGAGTTTGCCCATTATGAGGCCGCAGACCTCGCGGCGTTGAGCCGTGAAACCGTTCAGGCGCAACTGCTGGACGCCGGTTTGTGGACCGCATTTCGCACACGCCCTTTCAGCAAAACGCCTGTGCCTGGCACGGTTCCGGCCGCTATCTTCGTTACGGCAATCGACACCAACCCACTCAGTGCAGACCCGCAGCCGGTTATTCTGGCACAACGCCAGGCCTTTGATGCCGGGCTGACCGTACTCACGCGGCTGACGCCCGGGAAAGTCCACGTGTGCCAGGCCAGTGCCGGTAAACTTGGCGGCCATCCGCAGGGACAGGTGACGTTCAATGAATTTGCAGGCCCGCATCCAGCGGGTCTGGCGGGAACGCATATTCACTTCCTTGAGCCGGTCAGCCTGACAAAACAGGTCTGGCACCTTAACTATCAGGACGTGATTGCCATCGGCAAACTCTTTACCACCGGTAAGCTCTGCACAGAGCGAGTGATCGCGATTGGCGGGCCGCAGGCGGCAAACCCGCGCCTGGTGACAACGCTGTTGGGTGCGGATATCAATGAACTGCTGGACGACGAAACCAAAGCGGGTGAAAACCGTCTGATTTCCGGTTCGGTACTCAGCGGCCGTCATGCCGTTGGGCCGCAGGCCTATCTGGGGCGCTTCCATCTGCAGGTGAGCATTGTGCTGGAAGGGCGTGAGAAAGAGCTCTTCGGCTGGGTGCTGCCAGGTGCAGAAAAGTATTCCGTCACCCGCACCACGCTCGGCCACTTCCTGCGTCATAAGCTGTTCAACTTCTCCACCAGCACAAACGGCGGTGAGCGTGCCATGGTGCCGATTGGCAACTACGAGCGTGTTATGCCGCTCGATATTCTGCCCACCGTGCTGCTGCGCGATCTGCTTGCCGGGGACACCGACAGCGCCCAGGCGCTGGGCTGCCTGGAGCTGGACGAAGAAGATCTGGCGCTCTGTACCTATGTCTGTCCGGGAAAATACGAATATGGACCGGTATTGCGCGAGGTGTTAACCCGCATTGAGCAGGAAGGATAACCATGGGCTTAAAACACCTCTTTGAAAAAATAGAGCCGCATTTTACCGAGGGTAAACTGAAGAAGTACTACCCGCTGTATGAAGCGACGACGACCATTTTCTACACGCCAGGTCTGGTGACGAAAGGCGCGGCGCACGTTCGTGACGCCATCGACCTGAAGCGAATGATGATTCTGGTCTGGTTTGCCGTCTTCCCGGCAATGTTCTGGGGCATGTACAACGTGGGGCTGCAGACCATTCCGGCGCTGCATCATCTGTACGATGCTCAGCAACTGGCGCAGGTGATCCAGTCTGACTGGCATTACCGTCTGGCACAGTCGCTTGGCGTAAGTTTTGCCCCAGACGCGGGCTGGATCAGCATGATGACGCTGGGGGCGGTGTTCTTCCTGCCGATCTACATCACGGTATTTATCGTGGGTGGGTTCTGGGAAGTGCTGTTTGCAATTATTCGTAAACATGAGATCAACGAAGGCTTCTTTGTTACTTCCATTCTGTTTGCCCTGATTGTCCCGCCAACGTTACCGCTCTGGCAGGCCGCGCTGGGGATCAGCTTTGGTGTGGTCATCGCGAAAGAGATCTTCGGGGGAACCGGGCGTAACTTCCTCAACCCTGCGCTGGCAGGGCGTGCGTTCCTGTTCTTTGCCTATCCGGCGCAAATCTCCGGCGATCTGGTCTGGACCGCTGCGGACGGCTTCTCTGGGGCGACACCGCTTTCACAATGGGCAGCGCACGGCGGTGAAACGCTGGTGAACAATGCGACAGGCCAACCCGTCACCTGGTTTGATGCGTTTATGGGCAACATCCCGGGCTCCATTGGGGAGGTCTCCACGCTGATGATTTTGATTGGCGGGGCGATCATCCTGTTTGGTCGCGTGGCCTCCTGGCGGATTGTCGCCGGTGTCATGATCGGCATGGTGCTGACTGCCACACTGTTCAACATTATCGGTTCCGCCACCAACCCGATGTTCTCCATGCCCTGGTACTGGCATCTGGTGCTGGGCGGTTTCGCCTTCGGCATGATGTTCATGGCCACCGATCCGGTTTCTGCTTCCTTTACTGACAGAGGGAAATGGAGCTATGGCGTGCTCATCGGGGTGATGTGTGTCCTGATTCGTGTGGTCAACCCGGCCTATCCGGAAGGGATGATGTTGGCCATTCTGTTTGCCAACCTGTTTGCACCACTGTTCGATTATCTGGTCGTGCGCGCCAATATTAAGCGGAGGAAGGCACGTGGCTGAAATCAAAAATAACGACAGCATCGGCAAAACGCTGCTGGTGGTGCTGGTCCTGTGTCTGGTCTGTTCCATTGTGGTGGCTGGTTCTGCCGTGGGGTTAAAGCCGCGACAGCAGGAGCAGCGCGCGCTGGATAAACAGCGCAACATCCTGGCCGTCGCCGGGCTGATGCAGGAAGGGATGAGTGCAGACGATGTGTCGGCCGTCTTTGCTGAGCGCATCACCGCGCGTCTGGTGGATTTAAAAACGGGTCAACTGCTGGATAAAGATCCGGCGAAATATAACCAGGCGCTGGCATTAAAAGACCCGCAGATGAGCATGACGCTGGACGCATCTCAGGATCCGGCGGGCATTAAGCGTCGCAGCAATCTGGCTGAAATCTACCTCGTACGTGATGAGCAAAAACAGGTGCAGGAAGTGGTGCTGCCCATCTACGGCAACGGCCTGTGGTCAATGATGTACGCCTTCGTGGCGCTTGATACGGATGGCCGCACCGTGAAAGGCATCACCTACTATGACCAGGGTGAAACGCCGGGGCTCGGTGGAGAAGTGGAGAACCCTAACTGGCGCGCGCAGTTTGTTGGGAAGAAAGTGCTCGACGACAGCGGAGCGCCTGCGCTGAAGGTGATGAAAGGGTCTGCGCGTCCTGACGATGTCTATGCCGTTGACGGGCTATCCGGGGCCACGCTCACCTCCAAAGGGGTGCAGCACAGTTTTGATTTCTGGATGGGCGAACTCGGATTTGGTCCTTTCCTGAAAAATGTACGTGAAGGAGCGCTGAACCATGGCTGATACGGGTGAACTGAAAGAAGTTAAAAAGGTGCTGATTGGCCCACTTTTAGCCAATAACCCGATAACGCTGCAGGTGCTGGGTGTGTGTTCAGCCCTGGCGGTGACCACCAAGCTGGAAACGGCGGTGGTGATGACGCTGGCAGTAACGCTGGTAACCGCGTTTTCCAGCATGTTTATCTCGATGATCCGCCACCATATCCCCAACAGCGTGAGGATCATCGTGCAGATGGCGATCATCGCCTCGCTGGTGATCGTGGTCGATCAGCTGCTGCGAGCCTTTGCCTATGAAATATCGAAACAGCTTTCGGTATTTGTGGGCCTGATTATCACCAACTGTATCGTGATGGGGCGTGCAGAAGGCTATGCCATGAAAATGCCCCCGCTGGCGAGCTTTATGGACGGCATCGGCAACGGCCTCGGCTACGGCGTGATCCTGCTGTCCGTAGGGTTCCTGCGTGAGTTGATTGGCAGCGGTAAGCTGTTTGGCATCACGGTGCTGGACACGGTACAGAACGGAGGCTGGTATCTGCCAAACGGCCTGTTCCTGCTGGCTCCAAGCGCATTTTTCATTATCGGTTTGCTAATCTGGCTGATTCGTACCCTGAAGCCAGAACAGCAGGAAAAGGAGTAACCGACAATGGCTCATTACCTGAGTTTATTTGTGCGCGCGGTGTTTGTTGAAAACATGGCGCTCGCGTTCTTCCTCGGCATGTGTACGTTCCTTGCCGTGTCCAAAAAGGTATCGACAGCATTTGGCCTGGGCATAGCGGTTACCGTGGTGCTTGGCCTGTCGGTGCCGATCAACAACCTGGTGTACAACTTTGTCCTGCGCGACAGCGCGCTGGTGGAGGGGGTGGATCTCAGCTTCCTGAACTTCATCACCTTTATCGGTGTGATTGCGGCGCTGGTGCAAATCCTTGAGATGATCCTTGATAAGTATTTCCCGTCACTCTACAACGCACTGGGGATCTTCCTGCCGTTGATTGCGGTGAACTGCGCCATCTTCGGTGGCGTCTCGTTTATGGTTCAGCGTGATTACAACTTCAGCGAATCAATTGTGTATGGTTTCGGCTCCGGGATCGGCTGGATGCTGGCTATCGTCACCATGGCGGGGATCCGCGAAAAAATGAAATATGCCAACGTGCCTGCAGGCCTGCGTGGCTTAGGGATCACCTTTATCACCACCGGTCTCATGGCGCTGGGCTTTATGTCCTTCTCCGGTGTGCAGCTATAAGGGCTAACTGATGGAAATTATGCTTGGCGTGGCGATGTTCACGCTGATTGTACTGGTGCTGTCGGGGTTGATTCTGGTGGCGCGCGCGAAGCTGGTGAATTCCGGCGATGTCATTATCGATATCAACGATGAACCGCAAAACCAGATCCGCACACCAGCCGGCGATAAACTGCTGAATACGCTTGCCGGCAACGGCATCTTCGTCTCTTCGGCCTGCGGCGGCGGTGGCTCCTGCGGGCAGTGCCGCGTAAAGGTGAAAGAGGGCGGTGGCGATATTCTGCCCACTGAGCTGTCGCACATCACCAAGCGTGAGGCGAAAGAGGGCTGCCGTCTGGCCTGCCAGGTCGCGGTGCGCCAGAACATGAAAATTGAACTGCCGGAGGAGATTTTCGGCGTTAAAAAATGGGAATGCGAAGTTATCTCCAACGATAACAAAGCCACCTTTATCAAAGAGCTTAAACTGCGGGTGCCTGAAGGAGAGAGCGTTCCGTTCCGGGCGGGGGGCTATATCCAGATTGAATGTCCGGAGCACACCGTAGCTTATGCTGACTTCGACGTGCCTGATGAATACCGTGCCGACTGGGATAAATTCAACCTCTTCCGCTTTGTCTCTGAGGTTAAAGAGCCCGCGCTTCGTGCTTACTCCATGGCGAACTACCCGGAAGAGAAGGGTATCATCATGCTTAACGTGCGTATCGCCACGCCGCCGCCAGCGGTACCGCATGCGCCGCCGGGCGTCATGTCATCGTATATCTGGTCATTAAAACCGGGTGACAAGGTGACCATCTCTGGCCCGTTTGGCGAGTTCTTTGCGAAAGAGACCGATGCCGAAATGGTATTTATCGGCGGTGGTGCAGGTATGGCGCCGATGCGTTCGCACATTTTCGACCAGCTCAAGCGGCTTGGCAGTCAGCGTAAAATCAGCTTCTGGTACGGGGCGCGTTCGCTGCGTGAGATGTTCTATGACGATGAGTTCGAACAGCTGGCGCGTGAAAACCCTAACTTCACCTTCCATGTGGCGCTCTCCGATCCGCAGCCGGAAGATAACTGGACCGGCCATACGGGCTTCATCCACAACGTGCTGTATGAAAACTACCTCAAACAGCATCCTGCGCCGGAAGACTGTGAGTTTTATATGTGTGGTCCGCCAGTGATGAACGCCGCAGTGATCAAAATGCTTAAAGATCTGGGCGTGGAAGATGAGAACATCCTGCTGGATGATTTTGGAGGCTGATGATGCTGACGTTTCTGGCAACCTTCGCGGTCTTTGTACTGGTCATATTCGGCATGTCGTTAGGCTGGATCATCAAGCGCAAAAGCATTCAGGGCAGCTGCGGTGGGATCTCGTCCATTGGCATGGAAAAAGTCTGCGACTGCCCGGAACCGTGCGATGCCCGTAAAAAAAGGATGGCGCGGGAGCAGCAGCGCCGAATTTTGTAAATCGCGACGTAACGATAACAGCAGGCCGCATTATTGCGGCCTGCTGGCTTATTTAGCCCATGCTTTTGCGGCGGCGGGCGAGTCGACCATCACCGCATCCGCCTGCAGCGCCTCTGCCTTTTTATAATCTTCGGCGGTGTTCACGCCCAGCAAGATAACGTGACTGTTGCCCTGCGAGCGGAAACAGTCCATGGATTCTTTATCCCAGGTGAGGGTTGAGCGGGACACCCCTTCACCAAGGGTAAATTTCTCAACCACGTCAACGGTTCTGTTCAGCTCTAGCGCGTACCAGTACTCCTGCATCGTCTGCTCTGGTGGCAGGCACTGATGGCTCAGCGATACCGTTACCAGCCTGGAGCGCGTTTCACTGCGGGTAACAAAGCGTGGGATTGCTGCCGGAAGCGAGGCAAGATAACGGTCCTCAGTAGAATAAACCCTCACCCGCCCCAGACTCTGGGTCTCATTAAGCACCGCAAGAAGCGCTTTTCCCATCGTGGCCGGATCGGCGTCAGGTGATTTGATATCAATATAAAACCGGGTTTGTGGCCAGGTTTCCAGTACGCTTTTCAGGGTGGGGATCGTCACCCCTTTGCCACGCCAGGGATGGGTTTCACCGCCCCAGCTCCAGCCAGCGTCAACTGCCGATAACTCCGCAAGCGTGTAGTCCGAGATTTTGCCTGTTTTGTTCGTCAGCGCTTTTAAATCAGAAGGACGATACAGGACCGGAACGCCATCTTTACTGAGCTGCACGGTTATCCAGACTGCCTGAGCCTGATTCTCTAAGGCCAGTTTGATCGCTTGTACTGTGTTTTCTGGTGCGTCGGCTGTTCCGCCCCGGTGGGCAACGATCTGTGGGCCAGCGAAGCTCGTTCCCGTCACGAGCAGCAGAGAGAGCGCGAGTATTTTTCTCATGAATTTATATCCTTATTCACATAAAAAATTAATATATACAACAAGTTACGTGTTGTTTTTTGCATCATATTTTTATGACAAATAAGAGAAGGTAAATCTGCTGTCGCATTTTTTAGACTTTGATATACTGTATATAAATACATGTGTGGTGGTCGTAATGCGCAAAATAATCCATGTCGATATGGACTGTTTTTTTGCCGCAGTGGAGATGCGTGACAACCCGGCGCTGCGGGATATTCCTATTGCCATTGGCGGTAGCCGTGTCCAGCGCGGTGTAATCAGCACCGCCAACTATCCTGCGCGCAAATTTGGCGTGCGCAGCGCCATGCCTACCGCCATGGCGCTTAAGCTCTGTCCTCATCTCACGCTTTTACCCGGTCGGTTTGAGGCGTACAAAGAAGCGTCCCTGCATATCCGCGAAATCTTCTCTCGCTACACCTCACTGATTGAACCTCTGTCGCTGGACGAAGCTTATCTTGATGTCACCGACAGCGTGCACTGTCACGGCTCCGCGACGCTGATGGCGCAGGAGATCCGCCGGACTATCTTCCAGGAGCTGAATCTGACCGCGTCGGCAGGTGTCGCACCGGTGAAATTCCTCGCTAAAATAGCGTCCGATCTCAACAAGCCCGACGGCCAGTACGTTATCACCCCGGAAGAGGTCCCGGCGTTTTTAAAAACGCTGCCGCTCGGCAAAATCCCGGGCGTAGGCAAAGTCTCTGCGGCAAAGCTGGAAAGCATGGGGCTGCGAACCTGCGAAGATGTACAGCGCAGCGATTTAGCCATGCTGCTTAAACGCTTTGGAAAATTTGGCCGCGTGCTGTGGGAGCGCAGTCAGGGGATAGACGAGCGCAGTGTCAGCAGCGAGCGGCTGCGAAAGTCGGTCGGGGTTGAACGCACACTGATTGAAGATATTCATGACTGGTCTGAATGCGAAACCATCATTACGGAGCAGCTCTATCCTGAACTGGAACGGCGCTTAATCAAGGTCAAACCGGACCTGCTGATTGCCCGTCAGGGCGTGAAGCTTAAGTTCAATGATTTTCAGCAGACGACTCAGGAGCACGTCTGGCCGCGCCTGAATAAAGAGGATCTCATCGCGACGGCGAAAAGGGCCTGGGATGAACGTCGGGGCGGGCGAGGGGTCAGGCTGGTGGGGTTACACGTTACCTTGCTGGATCCGCAGCTGGAACGTCAGCTGGTATTGGGATTGTAAAAAGGCCGGTGGCGCGACGTTGTTCACCCTCTCCCTTTGGGAGAGGGCTGGGGTGAGGGTGTTACTTAGCAGGAATCGCTTTCAGCAGTTCAGTCAGCAGGGTCCAGTAATGGCCCACGCTTTCAATGTGAACCTGCTCATCCGGCGAGTGTGGTCCGGTAATGGTTGGCCCAATGGAGACCATATCCATGTTCGGGTACGGCTTCTTGAACAGACCACATTCCAGACCCGCGTGGATCACCTGAATGTTTGGGGTGCTATTGAACAGACGCTGGTATGTTTCACGCACCAGTGCCATCACCGGAGAGCTTGCGTCCGGCTGCCAGCCTGGGTAGCTGCCTTTGGCAGAGGTTTTCGCACCGGCCAGCGTGCCCAGAGATTCCAGCATGCTCACTACGTACTCTTTACCGGTGTCGATAAGCGATCGGATCAGGCAGATGATCTCTGCGCTGTCGTCGCCCATGGTGACCACACCCACGTTCAGAGAGGTTTCAACCACGCCTTTCGCGACGTCTGAGTTGCGGATCACGCCGTTTGGTGTCGCGTTTAACAGCTGAATAAAGGTGTCACGAGACTGGGTGGTCAGCGCGGCTTTATCCGTGGAGACGGACTCCAGCACTACGGTCAGGTTCTTCTCTTTCGCGGACAGTTCGTTTTTCAGGATATCCAGATAGACGCTGGAGAGCTTTTTCAGCTCGTCCGCTTTGGCAGCTGGAACGGCTACCGTCGCGAACGCTTCACGTGGGATTGCGTTGCGCAGCGTACCGCCGTTGAAATCGACCAGACGCAGGTCCAGCTCAGCCGCGTGGCCCGCCAGGAAGCGTGCCAGCAGTTTGTTGGCGTTGCCCAGGCCTAAGTGAATATCACCGCCGGAGTGGCCGCCTTTCAGCCCTTTCAGCGTCAGCTTGAAGGTCTGGAAGCCAGCAGGCACCGCTTCACGGGAGAGCGGCAGGGTAGAGATAAAATCAATCCCGCCCGCGCAGCCCATGTAGATCTCGCCTTCTTCTTCGGAGTCGGTGTTGATTAGAATATCCGCCTGCAGCCAGTTCGCCTGCAGACCAAACGCACCGTCCATGCCCGCTTCTTCGGTCATGGTCAGCAGCACTTCCAGTGGACCGTGCTGAACGCTGTCGTCCGCCAGTACCGCCAGCGCAGAGGCCATACCGATACCGTTATCTGCACCCAGCGTGGTGCCGCGCGCTTTCACCCAGTCGCCGTCGATGTACGGCTGGATCGGGTCTTTCGTGAAGTCGTGAACGGTGTCGTTGTTTTTCTGTGGCACCATGTCCAGGTGCGCCTGCAGCACAACCGGTTTACGGTTTTCCATGCCTGCGGTCGCCGGTTTGCGGATCAGAATGTTGCCAACCTGATCGCGTTCAGCGTGCAGACCTTTTTCCTTCGCCCAACCCATAATATGTTCGGCAAGCTGTTCTTCATGGTAAGACGGGTGTGGAATGGAGCAGATTTTGGCAAAAATATCCCACAGCGGCTGGGGAGATAATTGAGACAGTTCAGACACGATAAGTCTCCTTGTCGATGCCCTGCAAAGCGAGTTGCAGGGCACAGGGTTAGCAGGTTAATAGTTACCACAAGTCAGGCTTGCGAGATGCAACTGAGAATACCACTTTCTCCGATGGCTGGTAGCATAAAGCATGTAAAAACTCAGGCAGAGGGCGCTAAACACTGGTTTTTAGTGCGTCAGATCTCTATAATCTCGCGCAACCTATTTCCCCCTCGAACACTTTTTAAGCCGTATAAAAACAGGCTGGGACACTTCACATGAGCGAAAAATACGTCGTCACCTGGGACATGTTGCAGATCCACGCACGCAAACTGGCCGCGCGTCTGATGCCTTCTGAACAGTGGAAAGGCATTATTGCCGTTAGCCGTGGCGGTCTGGTACCGGGGGCGCTGCTGGCGCGTGAGCTGGGTATTCGTCATGTCGATACCGTCTGCATCTCCAGCTATGACCACGACAACCAGCGTGAGCTGAAAGTGCTGAAACGCGCGGAAGGCGACGGTGAAGGTTTCATCGTTATTGATGACCTGGTGGATACCGGCGGTACCGCGGTGGCTATCCGCGAAATGTACCCAAAAGCACACTTCGTCACCATCTTCGCAAAACCAGCGGGCCGCCCACTGGTGGATGATTACGTGATTGATATCCCACAGGATACCTGGATTGAACAGCCATGGGACATGGGCGTGGTCTTCGTACCGCCTATTTCCGGCCGTTAATTTCCGTACGTAACTTTACACGCCCGGCTATGCCGGGCGTTGTTCTTTTTATTCTGCCACGCGTTACAATGGACACTATATGACGTATCCATGGAGGCAACGCAATGACGCAGGCGAATCTCACCGAGACACTCTTCAAACCCCGTTTCAAGCACCCTGAAACCTCGACGCTGGTGCGTCGCTTCAATCCGGGGAACCAGCCTGCCGTCCAGTCTGCATTAGACGGTAAAAACGTGCCTCACTGGTATCGCATGATTAACCGCCTGATGTGGATCTGGCGCGGTATCGATCCGCGTGAAATCCTTGATGTGCAGGCGCGTATCGTCATGAGTGAAGCCGAGCGTACCGACAGCGAACTCTACGATACGGTGGTGGGTTACCGCGGCGGCAACTGGATCTACGAATGGTCGAAACAGGCGATGCTCTGGCAGCAAAAAGCCAGCCAGGAAGAGGACGCCACCCTCAGCGGCAAGCACTGGCTGCACGCAGCCAACCTTTACGCCATTGCCGCCTATCCGCACTTAAAAGGGGATGAGCTGGCGGAGCAGGCGCAGGCGCTGGCAAACCGTGCCTATGAAGAGGCTGCCCAACGCTTGCCGGGCCGGATGCGCGAGCTTGAGTTCACCATCCCCGGCGGCGCGCCCGTGACTGGGTTCCTGCATATGCCTGAAGGCGACGGCCCGTTTCCGACCGTGCTGATGTGCGGTGGGCTGGATTCGCTGCAAATCGACTATTACAGCCTGTATGAGCGTTACTTCGCCCCAAAAGGGATCGCGATGCTGACGCTTGATATGCCCTCTATCGGTTTTTCCTCTAAATGGAAACTGACGCAGGATTCCAGTCTTCTGCACCAGCATGCGCTAAAAGCGCTGGAAAACATTCCCTGGGTCGACCACACCCGCGTCGCGGCGTTTGGTTTCCGCTTTGGGGCGAACGTGGCCGTGCGTCTGGCCTATCTTGAGGCGTCACGCCTGAAGGCCGTAGCCTGTCTTGGGCCGGTGGTTCACGCTCTGCTCAGCGATCCTGCCCGTCAGGGCAGCGTGCCGGAAATGTACCTCGACGTGCTGGCCAGCCGCCTTGGCATGCATGATGCTTCAGACGAAGCGCTGCGCGTGGAACTCAATCGCTATTCGTTAAAAACGCAGGGCCTGCTGGGACGCCGGTGTCCAACGCCGATGCTGTCCGGCTTCTGGAAAAACGATCCGTTTAGCCCGGAAGAGGAGTCACGCTTAATCACATCGTCATCTGCGGATGGCAAATTGCTGGAAGTTCCCTTCAGCCCGGTGTATCAGAATTTTGACAAAGCATTAAAAGAGATTACGCGTTGGATCGCCCAGAGATTGTGTTAAGAGATTGCTAAATTTTGATGGTTTGGTAAAACAGTGGCTTCACAAAAGGAGATCGTAATGACGTTACCGAGTGGACACCCGAAAAGTAGATTGATTAAGAAGTTCATGGCTCTTGGCCCGTATATTCGAGAAGAGCAGTGTGAAGAGAATCGCTTTTTTTTCGACTGCCTGGCTGTATGCGTCAACGTGAAGCCTGCACCCGAAAAACGTGAATTCTGGGGCTGGTGGATGGAAATGGAAGCAGAAGAGAAACGTTTTACCTATAGCTACCAGTTTGGCCTGTTTAATAAAGACGGCAACTGGCAGGCCACCACCATCAAAGATCAGGAAGTGATTGACCGCCTGGAATATACCCTGAAAGAGTTCCACGACAAGGCGCGCGATTTACTGGCCACGCTGGACCTGAAGCTTGAGCCTGCCGATGATTTTTCCAGTGAAAAGGCGAAATTGACGGCGTAAAGACGAAATAATGCCGGGTGATGATCCCGTAGGCCCGGTAAGCGCAGCGCCACCGGGCACAAAAAAACCGGCTTAATGCCGGTTTTTTTATTACTGCCGACTCAGAACTGGTAGGTCATACCCAGGGCAACGATATCATCGCTGCTCACGCCCAGTTTGTTATCGTCATCAATCTGGTTGATTTTATAATCAACAAACGCGGACATATTTTTGTTGAAATAATAGGTCGCGCCGACGTCGATATATTTCACCAGATCTTCATCGCCAATACCTTCGATATCCTTGCCTTTAGACTGGACATAACCCAGGGATGGACGCAGACCGAAATCGAACTGATATTGTGCGACCACTTCAAAGTTCTGCGCTTTATTGGCAAAGCCGCCAGAAATTGGGGTCATATTGCGGGTTTCGGAGTACATCGCCGCCAGGTAGATATCGTTCGCATCATATTTCAGACCGGTTGCCCAGGCTTCGGCTTTTTTGCCTTCGCCGCGGGTCAGCAGGTTCTGCGCGTTGGTACGGTCAGAGTTAGTGTACGCGCCGCTTACCGCGAAATCGCTGCCGCCAAAGTCATAGGTCAGAGACGTACCAAAACCGTCACCGTTCTGTTTTTTGACGTCGCGGTTTTCGTTTTTACCCTGGTATTGCAGGGTCATATCCAGACCATCAACCGCGCCGAAGAAGTCGGTGTTACGGTAAGTGGCCAGACCGCTTGCACGCTTGGTCATGAAGTTATCGGTCTGCGCGGAAGAGTCGCCGCCAAACTCAGGGAACATATCGGTCCACGCTTCCACGTCATACAACGCGCCCAGGTTACGACCGTAATCCAGAGAACCAAAGTCTTTCAGCTTCAGACCGGCGAATGCCAGACGTGTTTTCTGAGTGGAATCGCTCTCTGCTTTGTTGCCCGCAAATTCCGCTTCCCAACGGCCATAGCCCGTCAGCTGATCGTTAATCTGAGTTTCACCTTTAAAACCGAAACGCACGTATGTCTGGTCACCATCTTTTGAATCGTCATCACTGATGTAGTGCATTGCTTTAACTTTGCCGTACACGTCCAGTTTGTTGCCGTTTTTATTATAAACTTCGGCAGCGTGAACAGATGCGGAAGCCACAACGCCCATAACCATTAATGCCAGAGTGCTCTTTTTCATTTTCGATCCTGTCTTATAAACGCGCTTAAAAATTCGCTGGACGATAAGCTCATGCTTAAGTCCCGTGAAAAAACAGAAAGGGTTTTAACGTTACGGAATGAAACTTTTATGACAAAGTAAGATTAATTTTAAAAAACTGTGATTTATTATTTCGGTAATAAAATTGTCAAAGTCCGCCGCTACGCTTCCTGATCCCGCGCAACAAAGTGTTTCGCGATGTGCTGTGGCAGTTGGCAACGGGCCTGACACCTGTTAAAACGTTCGTTCGACATCACTTTCCCTTATCGTTGAACGGCAGAGAATCATGAGTGACAGCCAGACGCTGGTGGTAAAACTCGGCACCAGTGTTTTAACAGGCGGATCGCGCCGCCTAAATCGCGCCCACATTGTTGAGCTTGTACGTCAGTGCGCTCAGCTGCATGCCGCAGGGCATCGTATTGTTATTGTGACCTCCGGGGCGATTGCCGCCGGGCGTGAACATCTGGGTTACCCCGAACTCCCCGCGACGATCGCCTCTAAACAGCTGCTGGCCGCCGTGGGACAAAGCCGACTCATTCAACTCTGGGAACAGTTGTTCTCAATCTATGGCATTCACGTCGGGCAGATGCTGCTGACGCGCGCGGATATGGAAGACAGAGAACGCTTCCTGAACGCCCGCGATACGCTGCGCGCGCTGCTGGACAACAATATCGTCCCGGTGATTAACGAAAACGACGCCGTGGCTACCGCTGAAATCAAAGTGGGTGACAACGATAACCTCTCTGCGCTGGCGGCGATCCTGGCCGGTGCCGACAAGCTCTTGCTCCTGACCGACCAGCAGGGGCTGTTTACCGCAGACCCGCGCTCCAACCCGGAAGCTGAGCTGATTACCGATGTACACGGCATTGACGATGCGCTGCGCGCCATCGCCGGCGACAGCGTCTCTGGCCTGGGAACGGGCGGCATGGGCACTAAACTGCAGGCGGCGGATGTGGCCTGCCGCGCCGGGATCGACACCATCATTGCGGCGGGCAGCCGTCCTGGCGTCATTGGCGACGTGATGGAAGGCATTTCCGTTGGCACGCGCTTCCACGCCCAGGAATCCCCGCTGGAAAACCGCAAACGCTGGATTTTCGGCGCGCCGCCGGCAGGTGAACTGACCGTGGATGAAGGGGCGACCGCCGCGATTCTGGAAAGAGGGAGTTCATTGCTTCCTAAAGGAATTAAAAACGTGACAGGCAACTTCTCCCGTGGTGAAGTGATCCGTATCCGTAACCTTGAAGGTCGCGACATCGCTCACGGCGTCAGCCGCTACAACAGCGATGCTCTGCGCCGTATTGCGGGTCACCACTCGCAGCAGATCGACGCCATTCTGGGTTACGAGTATGGCCCGGTTGCCGTGCATCGTGACGACATGATTATTCGTTAAGGAGCCAGAAAATGCTGGAACAAATGGGTGCCGCCGCCAAGGCCGCCTCTTACAAACTGGCGCTCCTTTCCAGCCGCGAGAAAAACCGCGTGCTGGAAAAAATCGCTGATTATCTGGAATCGCAGTCGCCGGAAATCCTCCTCGCCAACGAACAGGATCTGCTGGAAGCGCGCCGCAATGGTCTGAGCGAAGCGATGCTCGACCGTCTGGCGTTGACCCCGGCACGCCTGAAAGGCATCGCCGACGCTGTCCGTCAGGTTTGTAATCTGGCCGACCCGGTCGGGCAGGTGATTGACGGCGGATTGCTCGACAGCGGTTTACGTCTGGAGCGCCGCCGCGTGCCGCTCGGCGTTATCGGCGTGATTTATGAAGCCCGCCCGAACGTGACGGTGGATGTTGCTTCCCTGTGCCTGAAGACCGGTAACGCCGCCATTCTGCGCGGTGGGAAAGAGACCTGGCGCACCAACGCCGCGACGGTGAAAGTCATCCAGCAGGCGCTGCAGGAGTGCGGCTTACCGGCAGGTGCCGTGCAGGCTATCGAAAGCCCGGACCGTGCTCTGGTGAACGAGATGCTGCGCATGGACAAATACATCGACATGCTGATCCCACGCGGTGGCGCGGGCCTGCACAAGCTGTGCCGCGAGCAGTCGACGATCCCGGTGATCACCGGCGGTATCGGCGTGTGCCATATCGTGGTGGACGAGAGCGCCGAAATTACACCGGCGCTGAAGATTATCGTGAATGCCAAGACCCAGCGTCCAAGCACCTGTAATACGGTGGAAACGCTGCTGGTGCATCAGGGTATCGCGAACACCTTCCTGCCAGCCCTGAGCAAGCAGATGGCCGAGAGTGGCGTCACGCTGCACGCGGACGAGAAGGCGCTGGCGCTGCTGAAAGACGGCCCGGCGACGGTGGTGCCGGTAAACGCGGAGCAGTATGACGACGAGTTCCTGTCTTTGGATCTGAACGTGAAGATCGTAGCCGATCTCGACGACGCTATCGCGCACATCCGTGAGCATGGTACTCAGCACTCTGACGCCATCCTGACGCGCACGCTGCGCAATGCCGACCGCTTTATAAACGAAGTGGATTCTTCTGCCGTGTACGTGAACGCATCAACCCGCTTCACCGACGGTGGACAGTTTGGTCTGGGCGCGGAAGTGGCCGTCAGTACGCAGAAACTGCACGCGCGTGGTCCGATGGGCCTGGAAGCGTTGACTACGTACAAGTGGATCGGCATCGGCGACGATACGATTCGTGCGTAAATAATCACGGGTGATGCAAAAATAGCCGTTTGATTCAAAAGGGCATTGACGCATCACCCGGATAGATCTAACCTTTTGCCCCGTGGTTACGCTCGTAACCGGCCTCTCAGGGCCGATATAGCTCAGTTGGTAGAGCAGCGCATTCGTAATGCGAAGGTCGTAGGTTCGACTCCTATTATCGGCACCATCTTTTCAAAAGTTACGCATCCTTCATATTTTCATTATTTTGACTGTAGAATATTTTCGGGTCTGAAGTCCTTTGAATGGAAAAGACGTCACACAAATTACACAGGTATAACAATCTCGTTTACGGGAAGGACGATGATCCATCAGATGTACAGCCACGTATGACCTGCCTTGACCAGTTAAGCGAACATGTCAGCGCGATGCTCAAAGGCAGCCAACGCCAGACAAGTTCAGAAGATAAGCAGGCCGCCGTATGGGTATGGGAGCATGACGGCGGGAAAGAGCTGTTGGCTGGTATTGATGCTGGCCAACGGATAGAGTCCGCAGCCGCTGGGCTGAGTTTTGATGTTGAACACGAGCCCGATGAACAACTGCTGATTCTCTTCTGGCCGAATGAAGAAACCCACAGCTTCTATGGCAAAGATCACATGGCTGGTGGTCTGCGTTTCCTGCGTTCCGAGCTGGCATATGTGGCCGCAATGCATCCCGACATCCAGGATGACTGGAGCGAAACAGGATTAAAGGCACTCTGTCTGCTGGCAGATGAAAAACTGTAAACCCCCAGCCAAACCTAACTCCTCTAACTTGACACTTTTTCGTGAAAAAAAGGGAAAAGTGTCAACCCAACCTAACGGATCCTAACGCTCACGCACAACAGCTGCATCTAACGTGTAAAGAGCTGATGCGAAGCAGGGCAGGTGTAAGCCTGTTATGGTTTGTTATGCCTTACTAGGGAAACTAGGGGGGAAAGTGTTAACTGCTACCGCTTCAGAAAGCTTCAGGTATACGAACTCGTGAAGGGGAGGTGTTAAGCACCCCCCCCCCCTTTGCAACCATCCTCAAGCCTCTTTCAGAGCGATGTTCTGGTTTGCCCGGACGCTGGCGTTCAGATTGAGTTGTCAAAATTTGTCACCCACCGGCAGCGCCAGTGGGGATTTTTGGCAGAACGCGCTCTAAGTTACAGTTGCTTCAAAGTGAAGATTGGTATTCTATAGGAAACCATCAATCTCGTTACATAGGGTGGTGCTAATTTATAAGTATCATTTCGCGTCACTGGTTATCGTTAACAGGGTGATTGTTGCTATGTTTTAGTATCGTTCAATCATGAGAGGAACCATGCTATGCGAATAGCTACTATTTTATTAAAATCAAGGTTTTTTTAATTAATTGATGATATACTGCTGATTGCAGTAAAATGATTTGTTTTTGTATTAAACTATTTATTAAAGGTTTTGTAATGTCTGAACGCTCTGATCTTTATAATGTATTGAAAACAATCGATGGTGTTACTGATATTGACGAAGGCAGGCTTTTAAAGAAGGATGAGTTGGGTTATACAGCCGTTGGGAATTTTGATTACTCTTCCGATCCAAATGATGGAACATACTCAATAAACTACTTTACTTCTAAGCGTGCTGTTTCCTATTCCATTAGTCTGGCTATTCATTTTATTTATGAAAAAGTTGAAAGCTCTATTGATGAATGCGATTTGTTAAAATTAATTGATGCTTATAATAGAACGGTTATTGGGATAAAAGTTACTAACCTGCCCCAAGAAAGGGATGATGAACTGAGGATTTCTTTAAAGACTGAGTTTTATACCCCTGCTGAAAATTGTTCTCTTGAAGATTTCAAACCTAGCCTATGGAT
>NZ_LNII01000135.1:0-2469 GCF_001463365.1 Enterobacter sp. 50793107
GCGTGGTGAAGCAGTACCAGATTCAGGTCAATCCGGTAAAACTGTCCCAGTATGGGATCAGCCTGCCCGAAGTGAAACAGGCTCTTGAATCGTCTAACCAGGAGGCCGGTGGTTCATCCGTTGAAATAGCCGAAGCGGAGTATATGGTCCGCGCCAGCGGCTATCTGCAGAGCATTGATGATTTTAATAACATCGTCCTGAAAACAGGCGAGAACGGCGTGCCGGTTTATTTGCGGGATGTTGCCCGCGTGCAGACAGGGCCTGAAATGCGGCGTGGTATTGCCGAACTGAACGGCCAGGGGGAAGTCGCTGGCGGCGTGGTGATCCTGCGGTCGGGTAAAAACGCGCGTGACGTAATCACGGCAGTGAGGGATAAACTGGAGACACTGAAGGCCAGTCTGCCGGAAGGTGTTGAAATCGTGACCACCTACGATCGCAGCCAGTTAATCGACCGGGCGATTGATAACCTCAGTTCCAAACTTCTGGAAGAGTTTTTCGTGGTGGCCATCGTCTGTGCCCTGTTCCTGTGGCACGTACGTTCTGCCCTGGTGGCGATTATCTCTCTGCCGCTTGGCCTGTGTATCGCCTTTATCGTCATGCACTTCCAGGGACTGAACGCCAATATCATGTCGCTGGGAGGGATAGCTATTGCCGTCGGTGCGATGGTGGATGCCGCCATTGTGATGATTGAGAATGCGCATAAACGGCTTGAGGAGTGGGATCATCGGCATCCGGGTGAGCAGATTGACAACGTCACCCGCTGGAAGGTGATTACCGACGCCTCCGTGGAAGTGGGACCCGCACTGTTTATCAGCCTGCTGATCATCACCCTGTCCTTTATACCTATCTTTACCCTGGAAGGTCAGGAAGGACGTCTGTTTGGCCCGCTGGCATTCACGAAAACGTACTCCATGGCGGGCGCGGCCGCGCTGGCCATCATTGTCATTCCGATCCTGATGGGATTCTGGATCCGGGGAAAAATTCCTGCCGAGACCAGTAACCCCCTGAACCGGGTGCTGATCAAAGCGTATCATCCATTGCTGCTGCGGGTCCTCCACTGGCCAAAAACAACCCTGCTGGTTGCGGCCTTGTCCATTTTCACCGTTGTATGGCCATTGAGTCAGGTGGGGGGGGAGTTTCTGCCGAAGATCAATGAGGGCGACCTGCTGTATATGCCGTCAACATTGCCTGGCGTCTCTCCGGCAGAAGCTGCAGCACTCCTGCAGACGACGGACAAGTTAATCAAAAGCGTTCCTGAAGTGGCCTCTGTATTTGGCAAGACCGGTAAAGCAGAGACCGCAACGGATTCCGCACCGCTTGAAATGGTGGAAACCACGATCCAGCTCAAACCTGAGGATCAGTGGCGTCCGGGTATGACGATTGACAAGATTATTGAAGAACTCGACAAGACCGTCCGTTTACCGGGTCTGGCAAACCTGTGGGTTCCGCCAATCCGTAACCGTATTGATATGCTCTCAACCGGGATCAAAAGCCCGATAGGTATCAAGGTCTCAGGGACTGTCCTGGCCGATATTGATGCGACTGCGCAGAGTATTGAGGCGGTAGCCAAAACCGTGCCGGGCGTGGTGTCTGCCCTGGCTGAGCGACTTGAAGGCGGGCGTTACATCGATATCGATATCAACCGGGAAAAAGGGTCCCGTTACGGTATGACTGTCGGTGATGTACAGCTGTTTGTCTCATCAGCCATCGGCGGCGCAACGGTAGGGGAAACGGTTGAAGGCGTGGCCCGCTACCCGATTAATATTCGCTATCCGCAGGATTACCGGAACAGTCCAAATGCATTGAAACAGATGCCGATCCTGACCCCGATGAAGCAGCAGATCACGCTGGGCGATGTCGCGGATATTAAGGTCGTTTCAGGGCCGACTATGCTGAAAACGGAAAATGCCCGTCCAGCCAGCTGGATTTACATTGACGCGCGCGGCAGGGATATGGTGTCGGTGGTTAATGATATTAAAACGGCTATCAGTCAGAAAGTGAAACTGAGACCGGGTACCAGCGTGTCATTCTCCGGACAATTTGAACTGCTTGAGCACGCCAACAAGAAACTTAAACTGATGGTGCCGATGACGGTGATGATCATTTTCATCCTGTTGTATCTGGCGTTCCGCCGGGTTGATGAAGCGTTGTTGATCCTGATGAGTCTGCCGTTCGCCCTGGTTGGCGGGATATGGTTCCTGTACTGGCAGGGCTTCCATATGTCAGTCGCAACCGGAACCGGGTTTATCGCCCTGGCCGGTGTGGCAGCAGAGTTTGGCGTGGTCATGCTGATGTATCTGCGTCATGCCATTGAAGCGCATCCGGAACTGTCAAACAAGGAAACGTTCACACCGGAAGGTCTTGATGAAGCCCTTTATCATGGTGCCGTGCTGCGTGTCCGGCCGAAAGCCATGACCGTGGCGGTGATCATCGCGGGTCTGCTGCCGATACTCTGGGGAACCGGCGCAG
>NZ_LNII01000136.1:0-5700 GCF_001463365.1 Enterobacter sp. 50793107
TTCATCAGGCGCGGAACTCATCAAGGCGCGGGAATAAAATCCCATTCAGACGCCGGATAGATTCAAGCAAGCCAACTTGTCGTCAAAATCGGTGTTGCAAAAACGGGAGTGACCATAGATTCCGTTTTCTGAGGCGACCCCCACATAGAGACCTTCCCGGTCATTCACTTTGTAGAGTTTGTCCCTGGGCTTGAGATTGCGCAGCTTGGTATCGGTCAGCATGTACCTTGTCCTTCTTCGTCTCCGATCCCACTCTATTGTAAACAAGACATTTTTATCTTTTATATTCAATGGCTTATTTTCCTGCTAATTGGTAATACCATGAAAAATACCATGCTCAGAAAAGGCTTAACAATATTTTGAAAAATTGCCTACTGAGCGCTGCCGCACAGCTCCATAGGCCGCTTTCCTGGCTTTGCTTCCAGATGTATGCTATTCTGCTCCTGCAGCTAATGGAGCACCGCAAACAGGTTACTCGCCTGGGGATTCCCTTTCGACCCGAGCATCCGTATGAGACTCATGCTCGATTATTATTATTATAGAAGCCCCCATGAATAAATCGCTCATCATTTTCGGCATCGTCAACATAACCTCGGACAGTTTCTCCGATGGAGGCCGGTATCTGGCGCCAGACGCAGCCATTGCGCAGGCGCGTAAGCTGATGGCCGAGGGGGCAGATGTGATCGACCTCGGTCCGGCATCCAGCAATCCCGACGCCGCGCCTGTTTCGTCCGACACAGAAATCGCGCGTATCGCGCCGGTGCTGGACGCGCTCAAGGCAGATGGCATTCCCGTCTCGCTCGACAGTTATCAACCCGCGACGCAAGCCTATGCCTTGTCGCGTGGTGTGGCCTATCTCAATGATATTCGCGGTTTTCCAGACGCTGCGTTCTATCCGCAATTGGCGAAATCATCTGCCAAACTCGTCGTTATGCATTCGGTGCAAGACGGGCAGGCAGATCGGCGCGAGGCACCCGCTGGCGACATCATGGATCACATTGCGGCGTTCTTTGACGCGCGCATCGCGGCGCTGACGGGTGCCGGTATCAAACGCAACCGCCTTGTCCTTGATCCCGGCATGGGGTTTTTTCTGGGGGCTGCTCCCGAAACCTCGCTCTCGGTGCTGGCGCGGTTCGATGAATTGCGGCTGCGCTTCGATTTGCCGGTGCTTCTGTCTGTTTCGCGCAAATCCTTTCTGCGCGCGCTCACAGGCCGTGGTCCGGGGGATGTCGGGGCCGCGACACTCGCTGCAGAGCTTGCCGCCGCCGCAGGTGGAGCTGACTTCATCCGCACACACGAGCCGCGCCCCTTGCGCGACGGGCTGGCGGTATTGGCGGCGCTGAAAGAAACCGCAAGAATTCGTTAACTGCACATTCGGGATATTTCTCTATATTCGCGCTTCATCAGAAAACTGAAGGAACCTCCATTGAATCGAACTAATATTTTTTTTGGTGAATCGCATTCTGACTGGTTGCCTGTCAGAGGCGGAGAATCTGGTGATTTTGTTTTTCGACGTGGTGACGGGCATGCCTTCGCGAAAATCGCACCTGCTTCCCGCCGCGGTGAGCTCGCTGGAGAGCGTGACCGCCTCATTTGGCTCAAAGGTCGAGGTGTGGCTTGCCCCGAGGTCATCAACTGGCAGGAGGAACAGGAGGGTGCATGCTTGGTGATAACGGCAATTCCGGGAGTACCGGCGGCTGATCTGTCTGGAGCGGATTTGCTCAAAGCGTGGCCGTCAATGGGGCAGCAACTTGGCGCTGTTCACAGCCTATCGGTTGATCAATGTCCGTTTGAGCGCAGGCTGTCGCGAATGTTCGGACGCGCCGTTGATGTGGTGTCCCGCAATGCCGTCAATCCCGACTTCTTACCGGACGAGGACAAGAGTACGCCGCAGCTCGATCTTTTGGCTCGTGTCGAACGAGAGCTACCGGTGCGGCTCGACCAAGAGCGCACCGATATGGTTGTTTGCCATGGTGATCCCTGCATGCCGAACTTCATGGTGGACCCTAAAACTCTTCAATGCACGGGTCTGATCGACCTTGGGCGGCTCGGAACAGCAGATCGCTATGCCGATTTGGCACTCATGATTGCTAACGCCGAAGAGAACTGGGCAGCGCCAGATGAAGCAGAGCGCGCCTTCGCTGTCCTATTCAATGTATTGGGGATCGAAGCCCCCGACCGCGAACGCCTTGCCTTCTATCTGCGATTGGACCCTCTGACTTGGGGTTGATGTTCATGCCGCCTGTTTTTCCTGCTCATTGGCACGTTTCGCAACCTGTTCTCATTGCGGACACCTTTTCCAGCCTCGTTTGGAAAGTTTCATTGCCAGACGGGACTCCTGCAATCGTCAAGGGATTGAAACCTATAGAAGACATTGCTGATGAACTGCGCGGGGCCGACTATCTGGTATGGCGCAATGGGAGGGGAGCAGTCCGGTTGCTCGGTCGTGAGAACAATCTGATGTTGCTCGAATATGCCGGGGAGCGAATGCTCTCTCACATCGTTGCCGAGCACGGCGACTACCAGGCGACCGAAATTGCAGCGGAACTAATGGCGAAGCTGTATGCCGCATCTGAGGAACCCCTGCCTTCTGCCCTTCTCCCGATCCGGGATCGCTTTGCAGCTTTGTTTCAGCGGGCGCGCGATGATCAAAACGCAGGTTGTCAAACTGACTACGTCCACGCGGCGATTATAGCCGATCAAATGATGAGCAATGCCTCGGAACTGCGTGGGCTACATGGCGATCTGCATCATGAAAACATCATGTTCTCCAGTCGCGGCTGGCTGGTGATAGATCCCGTCGGTCTGGTCGGTGAAGTGGGCTTTGGCGCCGCCAATATGTTCTACGATCCGGCTGACAGAGACGACCTTTGTCTCGATCCTAGACGCATTGCACAGATGGCGGACGCATTCTCTCGTGCGCTGGACGTCGATCCGCGTCGCCTGCTCGACCAGGCGTACGCTTATGGGTGCCTTTCCGCAGCTTGGAACGCGGATGGAGAAGAGGAGCAACGCGATCTAGCTATCGCGGCCGCGATCAAGCAGGTGCGACAGACGTCATACTAGATATCAAGCGACTTCTCCTATCCCCTGGGAACACATCAATCTCACCGGAGAATATCGCTGGCCAAAGCCTTAGCGTAGGATTCCGCCCCTTCCCGCAAACGACCCCAAACAGGAAACGCAGCTGAAACGGGAAGCTCAACACCCACTGACGCATGGGTTGTTCAGGCAGTACTTCATCAACCAGCAAGGCGGCACTTTCGGCCATCCGCCGCGCCCCACAGCTCGGGCAGAAACCGCGACGCTTACAGCTGAAAGCGACCAGGTGCTCGGCGTGGCAAGACTCGCAGCGAACCCGTAGAAAGCCATGCTCCAGCCGCCCGCATTGGAGAAATTCTTCAAATTCCCGTTGCACATAGCCCGGCAATTCCTTTCCCTGCTCTGCCATAAGGGGTCTGACGCTCAGTGGAACGAAAACTCACGTTAAGGGATTTTGGTCATGAGATTATCAAAAAGGATCTTCACCTAGATCCTTTTAAATTAAAAATGAAGTTTTAAATCAATCTAAAGTATATATGAGTAAACTTGGTCTGACAGTTACCAATGCTTAATCAGTGAGGCACCTATCTCAGCGATCTGTCTATTTCGTTCATCCATAGTTGCCTGACTCCCCGTCGTGTAGATAACTACGATACGGGAGGGCTTACCATCTGGCCCCAGTGCTGCAATGATACCGCGAGACCCACGCTCACCGGCTCCAGATTTATCAGCAATAAACCAGCCAGCCGGAAGGGCCGAGCGCAGAAGTGGTCCTGCAACTTTATCCGCCTCCATCCAGTCTATTAATTGTTGCCGGGAAGCTAGAGTAAGTAGTTCGCCAGTTAATAGTTTGCGCAACGTTGTTGCCATTGCTGCAGGCATCGTGGTGTCACGCTCGTCGTTTGGTATGGCTTCATTCAGCTCCGGTTCCCAACGATCAAGGCGAGTTACATGATCCCCCATGTTGTGCAAAAAAGCGGTTAGCTCCTTCGGTCCTCCGATCGTTGTCAGAAGTAAGTTGGCAGCAGTGTTATCACTCATGGTTATGGCAGCACTGCATAATTCTCTTACTGTCATGCCATCCGTAAGATGCTTTTCTGTGACTGGTGAGTACTCAACCAAGTCATTCTGAGAATAGTGTATGCGGCGACCGAGTTGCTCTTGCCCGGCGTCAACACGGGATAATACCGCACCACATAGCAGAACTTTAAAAGTGCTCATCATTGGAAAACGTTCTTCGGGGCGAAAACTCTCAAGGATCTTACCGCTGTTGAGATCCAGTTCGATGTAACCCACTCGTGCACCCAACTGATCTTCAGCATCTTTTACTTTCACCAGCGTTTCTGGGTGAGCAAAAACAGGAAGGCAAAATGCCGCAAAAAAGGGAATAAGGGCGACACGAAAATGTTGAATACTCATACTCTTCCTTTTTCAATATTATTGAAGCATTTACCAGGGTTATTGTCTCATGAGCGGATACATATTTGAATGTATTTAGAAAAATAAACAAATAGGGGTTCCGCGCACATTTCCCCGAAAAGTGCCACCTGACGTCTAAGAAACCATTATTATCATGACATTAACCTATAAAAATAGGCGTATCACGAGGCCCTTTCGTCTTCAAGAATTTTATAAACCGTGGAGCGGGCAATACTGAGCTGATGAGCAATTTCCGTTGCACCAGTGCCCTTCTGATGAAGCGTCAGCACGACGTTCCTGTCCACGGTACGCCTGCGGCCAAATTTGATTCCTTTCAGCTTTGCTTCCTGTCGGCCCTCATTCGTGCGTTCTAGGATCCTCCGGCGTTCAGCCTGTGCCACAGCCGACAGGATGGTGACCACCATTTGCCCCATATCACCGTCGGTACTGATCCCGTCATCAATGAACCGGACTGCCACGCCCTGAGCGTCAAATTCCTTTATCAGTTGGATCATATCGGCAGTGTCGCGGCCAAGACGGTCGAGCTTCTTAACCAGAATGACATCACCTTCCTCCACCTTCATCCTCAGCAAATCCAGCCCTTCCCGGTCTGTTGAACTGCCGGATGCCTTATCGGTAAATATACGGTTTGCTTTCACACCTGCGTCTTTGAGTGCTCTGACCTGAAGATCAAGAGACTGCTGACTGGTTGAGACCCGAGCGTAACCAAAAAGTCGCATAAAAATGTACCTTAAATCGAATATCGGACAACTCATGTCTATTATTACAAATTTACGATTTAATAGACATATTAATGTAACAGTTTTACGATGTCCGATAATTTATAACATTTCGTACGGTTGGAAAAATGTTACTAAATGCCCGTCAGGCAGGGAGGCCGATATGCCCGTTGACTTTCTGACCACTGAGCAGACTGAAAGCTATGGCAGATTCACCGGTGAACCGGATGAGCTTCAGCTGGCACGATATTTTCACCTTGATGAAGCAGACAAGGAATTTATCGGAAAAAGCAGAGGTGATCACAACCGTCTGGGCATTGCCCTGCAAATTGGATGTGTCCGTTTTCTGGGCACCTTCCTCACCGATATGAATCATATTCCTTCCGGCGTCCGGCATTTTACCGCCAGACAGCTCGGGATTCGTGATATCACCGTTCTTGCAGAATACGGTCAGAGGGAAAATACCCGCCGTGAGCATGCAGCGCTGATACGTCAGCAC
>NZ_LNII01000137.1:0-1221 GCF_001463365.1 Enterobacter sp. 50793107
TGACCTGCTCCCCGTTGATTAGTACACCCCGATGTTAGTAATGTCTTCATAAGCCACATGAGGACATCCCCATGAAGAAGCGTTTTTCCGACGAACAGATCATCAGTATTCTCCGCGAAGCCGAAGCTGGGGTACCCGCCCGTGAACTCTGCCGCAAGCATGCCATTTCCGATGCCACGTTTTACACCTGGCGTAAGAAGTATGGCGGTATGGAGGTGCCTGAAGTTAAGCGCCTGAAGTCGCTTGAGGAAGAGAACGCCAGACTCAAGAAGCTGCTTGCCGAAGCCATGCTGGATAAAGAGGCGCTTCAGGTGGCTCTTGGGCGAAAGTACTGACGACAGACCAGAAGCGGGAAGCCGTGATGTTGATGTGTGATGCGACCGGTCTGTCGCAACGTCGTGCCTGCAGGCTTACAGGTTTATCCCTGTCGACCTGCCGCTATGAGGCTCACCGTCCGGCTGCTGATGCGCATTTATCAGGGCGCATCACTGAGCTGGCACTGGAGCGCAGGCGTTTTGGCTACCGTCGTATTTGGCAGTTGCTGCGCCGTGAAGGGCTTCATGTTAATCATAAGCGCGTGTACCGGCTTTATCACCTCAGTGGCCTGGGCGTAAAACGCAGAAGACGTCGTAAAGGGCTGGCAACAGAACGTCTGCCGCTGCTCCGTCCGGCGGCGCCCAATCTGACCTGGTCGATGGATTTCGTCATGGACGCACTTTCCACCGGTCGCAGGATCAAGTGTCTTACCTGCGTCGATGATTTCACAAAGGAATGCCTGACGGTCACTGTTGCCTTTGGGATTTCAGGCGTTCAGGTCACGCGTATTCTGGACAGCATTGCACTGTTTCGAGGCTATCCGGCGACGATAAGAACTGACCAGGGGCCGGAGTTCACTTGCCGTGCACTGGATCAATGGGCCTTTGAGCATGGTGTTGAGTTGCGCTTAATCCAGCCGGGCAAGCCAACGCAGAACGGATTTATTGAGAGCTTTAACGGACGATTTCGCGATGAATGTTTGAATGAGCACTGGTTCAGCGATATCGTTCATGCCAGGAAAATTATTAATGACTGGCGGCAGGATTATAACGAATGCCGCCCGCACTCCACGCTGAATTATCAGACACCGTCTGAATTTGCAGCGGGCTGGAGAAAGGGTCATTCTGAGAATGAAGATTCCGACGTTACTAACTGAGTGTTGTATCTAATCGTGGGGGCAGGTCA
>NZ_LNII01000138.1:0-60929 GCF_001463365.1 Enterobacter sp. 50793107
TGGCGCATATGATCATATCGATATTAATAATCAGGGCGATGGATTTCTCCCTGATACAAATAATAAACGCAAAACGGCAGTGTTATATATTTTATCCAGTATTCAAACTAAGCGGGAATGGAAGAAAGTGCTGACTCGAATCACTAAAGATGGCACTGTTTTTCCCGGTAATGAAGATGCAATAGTTGATTTGGCTCAGAAAAATTTAAAAATATTTCTACAGATAGGATTTAATCGGGATAAAGAACTGGAGGATATTATTGACAGGCTAAATCTACGGGATTTTGAAGAGGTAGTTAAACGCCTGAAGAGTAATCCAGCCTGGGGTTATGCGTTTTCACCAAACTGCAGTAAACAATATGCGTTACATTGTGATGATAATCCATTTTATACATCGTTATGTTATTTTGAACCGGTGAATCCTCAATATAAACAAAAGTGGGAAGGGAATAAATAGTGAATAAACGTGCTTTATATCTATGCAGTGTAACTCTCTTTTTACTTATCAGTGGCTGTGATAACGGAGCTAAGCCAGTAAAGCATACACTGCAGGAGCAGACAGAATTACAACAGTATATAAACCGTGTTAAAGCCGATCTGGTGTATATAAAAGGCGGTACATTCTGGATGGGGGATTTTTGTAAAAAAATGCGCAGCGGTGGCCCTTATTGTTCACCGGAGAGAGACACCAGGCCACTTCATGAAGTGGAACTTACAGGTTATTCTATCAGTAAGTTTAAAGTAACCCATGAGGATTACAGATTTTATCTCAAAATAGCAGGTTTACCAGAGCAGTATTTTAAAAAGAAGAGTTATGATGATGTTTTTTTTGAAATGACCCATTTTAAAAATAGTCCAGCTATCGTGACCTGGACAGAAGCAAATAATTATTGCGCCTGGCTGAAAAATGAAACCGGGCTCCCTTTTTCGCTTCCAACTGAGGCTCAGTGGGAATATGCAGCACGCAGTCGTGGACAGTATATTCTGGTGGCAACGGATGATGGTGCCTGGCGGAAAAATGAAAAAACTGGTTATGGTGAAAATTATGCCACCGACGAAGATCGCCAAGCAGTTGAGGAAAAAACGGGAATTGATAGTACATCTGTTCATTTTCCTGTCGATAAATACCCACCGACTCTGTTTGGGTTGTATGGCATGGCAGAAAATGGTTATGAGTGGGTGAAGGACTGGTACGATCCTGACTACTATAACAATTCAGCTAAAAAGGACCCACAAGGTCCAGAAAAACCTGTTATTAAAGATAAAAAAACAGGTCAATACCGGAAGGTACGGCGAGGGGGAAATAATCCAGATCCAACAGGAGATGTGGGTTTGACATTTTTTCGTGGTTATAACATTAAAGACAATAATTTCCCTGATGGCACTACTGTTCGTTGTGTAGTCAATTCATCTGAGCCCATAAAATGAAACAGACAATTTATCTATATAGTATTTTTTTTGATTTTGCTTATTAGTGGCTGTGATAACGCTACTAAGACAGTACAGCATACACCGCAGGAACAGGCAGAATTACAGAAATATATAAACCGTGTCAAAACCGATCTTGTGTATGTAAAAGGCGGTACATTCTGGATGGGAGATTTCTGCAAAAAGATGCGTAACGGTGGCCCTTATTGTTCACCGGAGAAAGACACCAGGCCACTTCATGAAGTGGAACTTACAGGTTATTCTATTAGTAAATTTAAAGTAACCCATGAGGATTACAGATTTTATCTCAAAATAGCAGGTTTACCTGAGCAGAATTTCAAAGAAAAATACGAAAATGAAATGTTAGCTGAAATGACACATCTTAAAAATAGTCCGGCCATAGTGACATGGACTGAAGCAGATAATTATTGTACCTGGCTGAAAAAGGAAACCGGGCTCCCTTTTTCACTTCCAACAGAAGCTCAATGGGAGTACGCAGCGCGCAGTCGGGGTCAGTATATTCTGGTGGCAACGGATGATGGCACCTGGCGAGAGGATGAAAAAAGTGGTCAAGGCGAGAATTATGCTACCGATGAAGATCGGCAAATAGCCGAGGATACTACTGGGATAAATGGATCTCTAATCCATTTTCCTGTCGATAAATATCCACCATCTCCTCTTAGACTATATGGTATGGCTGAGAATGGATATGAGTGGGTGAAGGACTGGTATGATCCTGACTACTTTAACAATTCATCTAAAAAGGACCCGCAAGGACCGAATAAACCCGTTAATAAAGATGAGGATACGGGGCAATACCGAAAGGTACGGCGTGGGGGGAGTAATCCAGACCCAACAGGAGATGTGGGGTTGACATTTTTCCGTGGTTATAACATTAAAGACAATTATTACCCTGATGGTACTACTGTTCGTTGTGTAGTCAATTCACCTGAGCCGATAAAATGAAATTGGTAATATATTGTCGCAGCGTTGTTGTGGCTTTTTTTATCGGTGGCTGTGACAATACGATTAAGACAACATATAAACCGCATTAAGAACGAAAGGGTGTTTTTAATAATAATTGAGGGTGATATGAATAGTGAACAACCAGTTTCCTTATCTGAACTAAAATTCCGGCTTCTGGAGCTGAACTACAATGCCGACATCCCATTTTCTGTGATTGAGAAAAAAGATAAGCTAATTGCTTCATGGAAAATTGTGGATGCGAAATGGATTGAGTTATTTGGCATTGGCGGACTAAAAAAACAGTATGAGTTGATATTACGGTTTGATGAGGAAAAGAGCCTGGTGAGTTACCGGGAGAAATCAATTGATATAGAAACGGAGATAAACGCAAAAAGATGTGGTTTCAAAAAGGAAGTTCGGTGGGGTAGCCGTAAAGAGTTTAGTTTTGGAAAATCATATGGGTTAAAAACAAATGGTACTATTGGAGAGCAGTACTCTTATAAATTCAGTACGGCAAATATAAAAAATCCTGTTTTCGGTATTGTGGAACAATCCGGATGGATACTCAAAAAAAGTCTTGCTGATAAGTATGGAACCCGTTTGGTCTGGATGATTTTTATTGCGGTAGTGTTACTCGTGACAGTGTATTATCTGGTCTAAGGAGAGATTATGCAGGGTGTAATTCGCATTAATGATAAAACCACTCATGGTGGCACTGTGCTTGAAGGTAGCTCCGGTGTGAAATTTATGGGGCTGGAAGTTGCCTGTCTAATGGATAAAGTCTTCTGTCCTGTTCATGGCAAAACATATATTGCAGAAGGTGATGAAGGATCGAAAATTAATGGCAAACCCATTGCTCTTCACGGTCATCGTTGCGGCTGCGGTTGCACGCTGATTTCTTCATTACCCAATGCAGGGAAACGCTGATATATGCCAGTTGATCTTAAACAGATCCCGAAGGAGGAACCATTACCCGTTCCTCCGGATAAAACCCGTTGGCTGGTCGTCATTGTTCTGTGCGTGATAGCAGGGGCGGTTCTGGTTCTTTCCTTCTGGCCTGCCGGGTTATCCACACACTCTGCCTGGTTCTGGTTTTGTACGCTTATCATGCCTTTTTTGACTGGTCTGTCAGGTTTTATTATCCGCAGGCGGAGTTATGAGAATGAGCGCGATCGTGTGCTGTGGTGGAACCATTTACACCGGGAGCAATATGAAGAACGGATATTACTGGGACGGCAGGCTGTTGGTGTTCTGGGGATGAGTTACATCACGCCGGTTGCCAGCAATAAACTTGCCGCAGCGCTTTTACAGGGAGGAAATGCGCGCCAGACACAATATTCCCCGGTCCTCCAGTCTGTGTTGACTACGGCCTCACTCTCTCCGCCATTAAAAACATTCAGTAAAACAGGGTATCGGTCACGGTTGGAATCGAAGCTGACCAGCGTCATCTGGCAACTGCATACCGAGCTGGCGCAGTTCACCGGTAAACTCTCTGTTCGTCTTCATCATGATGGCACACTGGAAAATGAGCAGATTATCATGGCCTGGCAGGCTGTTTTTCCTGCGTCATATTCTGTCAGTGACGTCAGTGCCAATACTGAAAATGACGGCCTGATGTGGATTGATGAATGGCTCGACCAGCAGGATGAAACGCTGTTTCTCTGTGTAGAAATCAACTTATTTTTGCAGGCCCGTGACCAGCAGACTGAATCTGTATCTGCTCTTTTGCTGGCCTCTTCTGCGTGGCTGGAGCGCCAGCATGTAAAACCGCAAATGTGGATACACCGTCCGGTTGTGTTAAAGGACGCGGATGAATCGGTCGCAGATGTGGCTTGCTGGGGAGATATCACACCCGGATTGCCCTGGTATTTCTGGCGTACGCAGGTAAAAAGCGATGCGCTGGCAACTGTTCTTCAGGCGATGGATAAATCAGGACACATATCCGCAAGAAAAGGAGAACAAGTTCTGGATGACTCTCTTGGCATGCCAGGGGCTGCGGTGGGCAATATCACCCTGATTTGTGCCTGTGAACATGCGGTTGCTTCAGGGCTGGCTCAGTGGCTACTTGTTGGCGATAAAACCACGCAAATGGCTGTTGTCCGTCCGGCATAATGTTACGCAAAGGATAGTGATGTGAAAAAGAAAAAACGCCTCAGTACATGGTTAATTATCCTGCTGATTGCGGCTGTGGGCGGGTTCCTCATCTGGGCTGAAAATCCCCTCGTTCAACTGCGTACTACAGAGAAAAAACAGACAGTATCGCTGGCAGTGGTCGGGTTTTGCCTGTTTATTCTGCTCTGTGATGATTTATTTTTCCGGTTGTGGCAGTGGCTCATCTCACTGAATTTTATCCGGCAACTTCGTGAATTATCGGATACAGGTCATCAACAGGAAGAAGCAAAGCGTGCAGATAAAGAAAAACACAGCGAAACGCTCAAAAATATACGCCTGTATCTTCGCCATACATACGGTCGTCGCTGGCGCCGCAAGCTCCGCATCCTGTTGATAACCGGCAGCGCTTCAGACGTCGAACAGCTCACCCCAAAACTCACGCAGGAACTCTGGCAGGAAGACCAGGGGACGCTGCTGCTGTGGGGCGGTGACCCGGCAGCACCGGCGGATGCCGACTGGCTTACTGCGCTGCGTAAACTGCGCCACCGCCCGGCGGATGGCATGGTGTGGGTGACCTCCGCGTTTGACCGCCTCGCGGGTTCAGATGCTGAACCGGCAACGCCGCTGACTCCTGAATCCATAGACGCCCTGGCTCACGCCCTGAAGGGGCGCTATGACGCGCTGGGCTGGAAACTGCCGCTGTATGTCTGGTCGCTGCATCCGCGAGCCGGAGAGCAGCAGGGGCGGATTACCCAGCCGGTGGGGTGCCAGCTGTCAGCGGCCTGCAAACCTGAGGCCCTGGCCCGCCAGCTAAGCGACCTGATACCGGCCCTCACCGCGCAGGGTATTCAGCAGATTTGCGACAAACCACAGCAGGGTTTTTTACTCGGCCTGGTCGACCAGCTGACCCGCGAGCCGGAAACGCTGACCGGCCCCTTATCGGTATTGCTCAACCCGTATCGCCCGCTGCCGCTGGCCGGTGTGGTGTTCAGTCCGGTCACGGTCGGCGGCGTGCGCAGCGTTGCTCATCACTGGGGCAAAGACAACCGCTGGGATGCCATCCCGGCGTCGGCACAGGCCTTACCGGCAGATCTTCGCCCGCGTAAACCCGGCGTCAGCTGGACGCAGATGGCGGGCGTGAGCGTGGCGGTGCTGATGGTGCTCTGGGGCGTATCCATGGCCGTCTCCTTTGTCGCCAACCGTCACCTGGTGGCGACGGCGCAGGAGCAGGTCCGGCAGGCCGTTGCAGAGAAGCAGCCGCTGACCGCGCGTCTGCACGCCCTGTCTGACCTGCAGAAAACCCTTGCTCGTTTACAGTACCGTGCGCAACACGGCGTGCCCTGGTATGCGCGCGGCGGCTTAAACCAGAACGATGCCCTGCTGGCGGCGCTGTTTCCACGCTACGGCGAAAGCGCCCTGCCGCTGCTGCGCGATGCGGCTGCAAACCATCTTCGCCAGGCGCTGAACGCATTCGTGGAGCTCCCGCCGGACAGTCCGCTGCGTGAACGGCTGGCAAAATCAGCTTACGACCAGTTAAAACTTTATCTGATGCTCGCGCGTCCGAAAAAAATGGACGCCGCGTGGTTCTCCGCTACGCTGATGCACGACTGGCCGCAGCGTTCAGGCGTGACAGAAAGCGTCTGGCAGGGCCGTGGGCCTTCGCTGCTGGCCTTTTACGGCGCCAGCTTCATGTCACATCCTCAGTGGCGTCTGCATGCCGACGATATGCTGGTCAGCCAGGCCCGAACTTTGTTAATACGCCAGATGGGGAGGCGCAATAGCGAGTCCACGCTCTACCAGAAGATGCTCGCGCAGGTGGCGAACCAGTATGCCGATATGCGTCTGGCGGACATGACCGGCGACACGGAGGCGTCGCGCCTGTTCACCACCGATGGGGTCGTGCCGGGGATGTTTACCCGACAGGCCTGGGACGAAGCGGTACAGCCCGCCATCGATAATGTAGTAAAGGAACGTCGCGAAGAAATGGACTGGGTGCTGAGTGACAGCCAGCAACACATGATGCAGCAGGTCTCGCCGGAGGCGCTGAAACAACGCCTGACGGCACGCTATTTCGCGGATTACAGCGGCGCCTGGCTGGATTTTCTCAACAGCCTGCGGCTTCGAAAAACCGCCACCCTGTCAGATGCCATTGACCAACTCACCCTGATGGCGGATGTCCGTCAGTCGCCTCTGGTGGCGCTGATGAACACCCTCAGTGTGCAGGGTCGCACCGGTGAGACTGGTGAAGCGATAGCGGATTCACTGGTTAAATCTGCAAGAAACCTGCTCGGCAGTAATAAACAGCCGGTCATTGACCAGAGCGGGGGGACACACGGTCCGCTGGATGCCACCTTCGGCCCGGTGCTGGCGCTGATGGACAATCGCGAGGGGGGAACACAGACCAGCAGTCTGAACCTGCAGACCTTCCTCACCCGCGTAACTCAGGTGCGCCTGCGCCTGCAACAGGTGACCAATGCCACCGACCCACAGGCAATGACCCAGGCGCTGGCGCAGACGGTGTTCCAGGGTAAGGCGGTGGATTTAACCGAAACCCGCGATTACGGCAGCCTGGTAGCGGCGGGACTGGGGCAGGAGTGGGGCGGTTTCGGGCAGACGGTCTTTGTGCGCCCGATGGAGCAGGCCTGGCAACAGGTCCTGACGCCTGCGGCAGAAAGCCTAAATGCGCAATGGCAGAGCGCGGTGGTTGACGACTGGAACACGGCCTTTGCCGGACGGTATCCCTTTAAGGATGCCAGCAGCGACGTTTCCCTGCCACTACTGGCGAAGTACCTCAATGCTGATTCCGGTCGTATCACCCGTTTCTTACAGACCCGGCTGAATGGTGTGTTGCATAAGGAAGGAAGTCACTGGGTGCCGGACAGCATCAATGCTCAGGGCCTGACCTTTAATCCCAAATTCTTACAGGCGGTGGATACACTGAGCCACATTTCGGATGTGGTGTTTACTCGTGGGGAGGCCGGGCTGTCGTTTGAGCTTCGCCCCGGTACGGCTGATGGCATTATGCAGACCCAGCTTGTGATTGACAGCCAGAGGCTTACCTATATGAATCAGATGCCTGCCTGGAAGCGAATATCCTGGCCTGCGGACACGGAAGCACCGGGCGCAGCCCTGAGCTGGATAAGTACCCAGGCCGGTACGCGGCAATATGCCGACATGTCCGGTGCATGGGGCTGGATACGCCTGCTGGATAAGGCTGAGGTTAGCGCGTATCCAGGGTCAGGCAGTAGCTGGAGTTTGAGCTGGAAGGCTCCGGACGGCAGGCCGCTGAACTACACCCTGCGCACCGAAGCGGGAGAAGGGCCGCTGGCGTTACTGAAACTACGTAACTTCACCCTTCCGAAAACCATATTCAGCGTCAGCGCACCGGCAAATGAACACCTGCCAGAGGACGAAGACACGACAGAGGAGACGTACTGATGGCAACGGTTCAGACACTGATAAACGCCTGCCAGGCTATTGAGGCTGACGTGGTTACCAGGACGCAACAGCGTCTGGCGTTATGGGAAAACTGGTTACAGCCGCTGTCAGCTGATAATCCGACCGGGGACGAACCGGGCTATGATGACGATTTCCAGCAAATGCGGGAGGAGGTGAGTAAATTCTCCGGCCCGGATGCGGACCTGGTGTGTCGGCTGGGCGAAAAGCTGCTGCTCACCACCACGAAAGATATCCGCGTGGCTTCTTATTACGCCTGGGCGCGCCTGCATCGTGATGGTGAGGCAGGCCTGGCGGATGGTCTTGAGTTGATGGCTGCTTTGATGTTGCGTTTTGACACACAACTGCATCCACAGCGTGAACGCAGCCGTCAGGGGGCGCTGGAGTGGCTTGCCAGTTCCAGAATGCTCAACAGTCTGTCGCGTTATCCGGAAGTCAACAATTCCGACAATGAACGTATTGCGGGGGCGTTGATGCTGCTGGAGCAGGGCGCGGAAACGCCTTTACCCGCTGCGCTTTATACTGCGCTGGAAGCCCGGCTGCAAAAATCCGGTGGTCCGCAGGCTGTGGTACCGCAAAACGTCAGCGACACTGGCCATACTGCCGCCACAGAGGCCAGCGTGCCCTTGCTGAGTGGCATTGTGTCAGGCCAGGAGCTTCTGGCACAGGCCCGTGTGCTGGCTGATTACCTGAAAAACCAGCCGGACGGCTGGCTGGCCGCTCACCGCCTGATAAAAAACCTGCGTCACGATACCCTGCGCCAGTTGCCACCGCTCCTGGCGGACGGTCGGACCCGCATTGAACAGCCAAAACCCGACCAGCGGGCGCTGCTGAAACGTCTGTATCTGCAGCAGAGCTGGCGGGAGTTGATCGAAGAGGCAGACAGCCTGTTGTCGCGAGGGGCTAATCACCTGTGGCTGGATGTGCAGTGGTACCTGCATCAGGCGCTGGTGAAATCCGGTTATGAAAACGAGGCGGCCATTATTCAGTCCGACCTGAAGGGGCTCCTCTCACGCCTGGCTGGGCTGGAGACGCTGGCCTTTAATGACGGCACGCCGTTTGCCGACGAGGTGACGCTGAACTGGATACAGCAGCAGGTACTGGATAACCCGGCAGGCTGGACGGAGAACCATACGTTCAGTTCTGCGGTCGTTCCGGGTGATGACGACATTCTGCAACTGGAGCCGGAGGCTCTGGCGCTTGCGGATAGCGAAGGAGCAGAGGTTGCGCTTGTGTGGCTGCAGAACCGTCCGGGTATCACATCGACCCGCAACCGTTGGCTGCTGCGCCTGCTGATGGCGCGCGTAGCGGAACAGACCGGGAAAAATGAACTGGCGCTGCACCTGTTGGGTGAACTGGACGGCGGGGCGACCGCCGTCACGCTCACGCAGTGGGAGCCCGGGTTGCTGTTTGAGGTGAAAGCCCGCCGTCTGAAGCTGCTGCGCATGAAGGCCGGGCGCAGTGAGGCTGAAAGGGCACGCCTGAGCCCCTTAATGGAACAGTTGCTGGCCGGATTGGTTGCGACAGACCCGGTGAAAGCTGCAGTACTGTGCGGCTGACGTCAACTCCCTGAACGCTGAGAATATAAATGGATGATTTAACCCTGCGTTATTTTGACGCTGAAATGCGTTACCTGCGCGAAGCGGCGAAGGAATTCGCACAGACTCACCCTGATCGGGCGGCGATGCTGGACCTGGACAAGGCCGGTACGCCGGACCCGTACGTTGAGCGCCTGTTTGAAGGTTTTGCTTTTTCCATGGGCCGCCTGCGCAAAAAAATCGATGATGACCTGCCGGAACTAACGGAAGGGCTGGTCAGCATGTTGTGGCCGCACTATATGCGGACCATTCCTTCGCTGTCGGTGGTGGCGTTCAGCCCGGACGTGCCGTCGATGAAAATGGATGACGTTATCCCCGCCGGACTGGAAATCTTTTCCCGTCCAGTGGGGCCAAAAAATACCGTCTGCCGCTACCGCACCACCCGCGATGTGACGCTGAACCCGATGGCGGTGTCGGACGTGGTGATGACCACGGAGCCGGACGGCCGCTCTGCCCTGCGGCTCCGTTTTACCTGTAGCGGCCAGACGGACTGGTCGCAGGTGAGCCTGAAACGCCTGCCGCTCTTCCTTGGGGAAGACGCCGTTACGGGCACGGCACTCCATCTGTGGCTGACAAAACGTCAGGCCGGGTTGTACCTGCGCCTGCCAGGGCAAACGGACCGCATCCGCCTCGACGGCTGGTTTTCGCCGGGTGGCTTTGGCGAAGAGGATCGTCTCTGGCCGAAGGGGGGCAGCGCATTCAGCGGTTATCAGTTATTGCTGGAATATTTCACCTTCCGCGAAAAATTTATGTTCGTGCATCTCAATGGTCTGGACAGCATCACGCTCCCGCCGGGGACAGCACATTTCGATATCGAGGTAGTGTTCAGCCAGGTCTGGCAGAGCGATTTGCCGGTGACCCGCGATATACTGCGTCTGCACTGTGTGCCCGTGATTAACCTGTTCACGCTCGAGGCTGACCCGCTGACCATCAGCGGTCTGGAAAACGAATACCTGCTGCGTCCGAAGCGCCTTCAGGACGGGCATACTGAGATTTACTCCGTGGATAGCGTCACTGGCTCCGGACGCACCGGGAATGCGCGTTATGTGCCGTTCACCAGTTTTCGTCATCAGGGCGGGATGATGCGCCGCTACGCACCGGAACGCTATTACCACACCCGAGTGAAACGGGGTGTGAGCGGGATGCACGACACCTGGCTGATACTGGGGGGTGGGCAATGGGAGGCCGACCGGGAGATTGCGCGGGAAACGGTCTCATTGCGCATCACCGGCACCAATGGCCAGTTACCGCGCCGGGCGCTACAGAGCACGCTACTGGACCACTGCGAACAGGTATCCGGAACGCCCCTTACCGTGCGCAATCTGTGCAAACCAACGCTCCCGGCGTACCCGCCAGCGGAGGATCGCTTTCACTGGCGGGTGATGAGCCATCTCGGCACCCGCTTTCTAAATATGATGAGCAGCGCTGCCGTGCTACGGGGCACGCTCGCCCTTTATAACTGGCGGGATGATGAGCTGAACAACCGCCGTCTGGACGCCATTCAGGAGGTCAGACATCACCGTATTCAGCGATTTGAAGAGGGTTTTTTACTGCGCGGTCTGGATGTGGAAGTGACGCTCGATAGCAACGGCTTCACTGGCGAAGGAGATATACATCTGTTTGGGGAAATGCTGAACCGCTTTTTTGCCCTGTATGCCGATATGAACCAGTTTAACCAGCTCACGCTAATTATTCAGCCAGAAGGGAAGTGTATCCGGTGGAAAGAGAACCACAGTCCGCGTCTGCCCGGATGCTAAACCGGGTTCGGCATCAGTTGCCGTACATGAATTTTTACCGTTTCTGCCAGCTGCTGGAGCAGAGTCTGCCGGAGGCGCCGCTGCCCGGCAGCGACTGGCGGGTCGGCCTGGAGCCGGTGCGCTTTCGACCGCATCCGGGGATGGGCTTTCCTGCTGGAGAAATCAGGGGCATGGAAGACCCGGAACCGGAGCACCCGCATCTGCCGCCGTCGTTCCGCATCACCTTTATAGGGCTGTACGGCGTGGAGTCGCCGTTGCCGACGCATTATGTTGACGATATCGCGCAGCGCCGTGAAGGGTATGAAGCGACGCGGGATTTTCTCGATATCTTTAACCACCGGCTGATTACCCAGTATTACCGTATCTGGCGCAAGTATTCATATCCTGCAACCTATAAAGCGGGTGGGACCGATAACACCTCGCAATACCTGCTGGGGCTGGCCGGGCTGGGGATAGCCGGTTGTGCGGAAAATATCGCCGCGCCGCTGTCACGTTTTCTGGCGCTGCTGCCGGTCATGCTATTACCCGGACGAACGGCAGAGGGGATGGAGGCGCTGGTGCAGTTACTGGCGCCGGATACCCGCGCTCAGGTGTATCACCATGACCGCTGCCGCATTCCGCTGAAACATCAGCTTGCCATGCGTACGCAGCACCCGGTCAACCTGCACCACCGCCCCGTGATGGGCACGTACGGAACAGATGTTAACGGCCAGGTGTTGCTGCGTCTGTCCACCTGTAATCCCGAAGAAGTGTGTGGCTGGCTGCCTAGCGGAGAACTGCACGGCGATTTAATGGCGCTGTTGCATGTATTTCTCGGTTCACATCTCGACGTGCGGTTACAGCTGTGCGTGGCGAGGAACCTGCTGCCGGATGCCCGGCTGGCCTGCGACGAAAATCAGGCCGTACAGATCGGGCGCACGGCAGTGCTCCGGCCGCTCAGTTCGCAACAAAACAGACATGACATTATCACCATTAACCTGGGACGTTATCAGCGCGTTCAGGAAAATATTCACCGAAGGGAGAGCGATGAAGATGGCAATTACCGTTGGTAATACCACAATGACGTTGCTGGCATTAGCACTCGCGACAGCCTTAACCGGTTGTGGCCTGACGCAGACCGTCAAGGACGGGACGATTTCAGTAACGAAGTCCATTTTTTACAAACAGATAAAAACCCTGCATCTGGATATTCAGGCGCGATCAGGTGTGAATAACAACGCGAAAGGGGCATCGCTTGCGACGGTCGTGCGTATTTATCAGTTGAAAGATCGTAAGGCCTTCGACAGTACGGACTATCCGTCACTGTTTGCTGATGACAGCCAGGCCGTCAGAGCTGATCTTGTGGACGAAAAAGATATTCGTCTGAGACCGGGAGAATCAGTCTCGCTGGATATGCCACTGGATGAGTCGACGCAGTTTGTCGCCGTAGCGGGGATGTTTATGGCGCCGGATCAGACGAATGATACCTGGCGTCTGGTTCTCACACGGGACGATCTCGACCCGGACAAACCACGCATCATCGAAGCCAGTAATAACCGCCTGATCCTTCAGCCCCTGAAGGAGGACTGAGATGCCGCGCCCATCCCTCTATGAGACACTGTTCGGCAACTTCTCCGGCGGCCTCGACCTGCACAGCGTCAGCGAGGAGAATCAGCTTATCCTGTCAGTGCTGGATAATATGCAGCGCATTCTTAACTGCCGCACCGGTACGCTGGCGCACCTGCCGGACTATGGTCTGCCGGATATGACAAAAATCCTTCAGGGCATGCCGGGTACCGCTCACCAGTTGATTACTATACTGTCGGCCGTGCTGCTGAAATACGAGCCGCGCCTGAGCAAAATTACCGTGGTGATGCAGGAGCAGACGCAGCCGGGCGAGCTGCGCTATGCCATCGACGCGGAGCTGAAGGGCATCGGTTTGGTCCGTTACGGTACGGAATTTATGCCGGAGGGCAAGGTGTTAATCCGCCACCTGAAACAGCAGCAGTATCTTGATACCCATGATGTACTCTGATTTTTAGTCAGGCTGAAACCGTCATGACGACATAATCCGAACGTATCTGGCCGCTGCCTGTGCGTGCAGGTATGGACATTCTTAGCGCACTCAGCAGCTGATTACCCTTTATGCCCTGCTGAACGGAATAGCCCGGGTATACTGTCGGGCCATTATACCCTGAGTTAAAACAACCCCACGGAACTGCACCCGATGAATCATTCCCGCTACCGCAACCACCGGACACCCTGGACCCTGCGTGAACTGGACTTTGTGGAAAAACACTACGGCAGCATAGCGACCGTGGTGATAGCAGAACGGCTCGGGCGCTCGCCCGCCTCCGTCAGGGCGGCGGCGCGTTTGATGGGGTGTTCGTCCGGTAATAAACCCATCGAAACCTGGAGCGATGAAGAAAAAGAGATTGTCCGTGTGCATTATGCGAAGGGGTATGCGCATGTCATGACGCTGCTGCCGGGCCGCAACCGGGGGACGATTCAGTGGATGGCGAACAGGCTGGGCGTGGTGAGTGCCCGGATCTGGATCCGGGAAGAGGAGCAGATTCTGGCGACCTGGTATCCGGAGGAAGGGGTTGCGGTGGCAGACCGCCTGTCGGGGCGCACGGCAGATGCGGTGAAATTAAAGGCCTGCGATATGGGTATCCGGTATCAGGGGAGCGAAAGCGCCGGCCAGCGGATATGGAGTGAGGAGGAGCGGATGCTCCTTGCCAGAAATGACCATCTGCTGTTTCCGGACCTGCTGAAACTGTTCCCACACCGGAGCCGATTGTCAGTAAAGAAGGCGCGTGAGCGGCTGAGAAGAAAAAAGAAAATGGCAGGTCAGCGTATGGCGCGCTGAATCTGCTTTAACAGAATGTGAACAGTAAACAGGGACGACAGCGTGTCAGCCAGAGAACGATTTTTCAGAAAAGTGCAGCAGAATAACGACAGTACCCCGCCCGGTCCCACATCAGCGGAAGCGGAAATCCGGGCATTCCGCAAGCGGATGGATGCACTGACGCAGCAGATTTGCGGGTGGTTTGAGGGCAGCGGGATTGAAGTCATCACCGCGACAAAACACATCCACGACCTGAGCACCATTGGATTCAGCCTCAGCAGTGGCATATGCCGGTACGACATCGCCACCCTTCGCCTGGTGAACGGAGACCGCAGCGTCAGTATTATTCCGGAGCAACTCTGTCGTGGTGCGGAGAGGGGCTGTGTGACAATGCGGGTTGATGCGCCCGGTATCCGCCAGGTGTTTTACCTGAGCATGGCGCCGGAAGAGGGCTGGTTTATCCGGCGTGAGCACCAGGGGGTAAAGGAAAATGCCATCATGACAGAAGAGCTTTTTTTCCGGGCAGTTGACTGCCTGGCCTGAACCTTCGGGGATTATCCTGCCTCCGTGGCAAGTTTCAGCCACGGACTGTTCACAGTGATATTGTCGCCAAAGATCCTTTGTGGCTCCATGACTACAAATTCTTTCAAGGGGCCTATTTTCATGGCGCTTTCACCTCGCATGTCCAGACATTTGCCCCTTTCTCTTGGCAACGATGCAGTCCCTGCGACTGAAAAATTTTGCGTCCACGAGTGGTACAGTCTGCAGAAACGTGAAAAAAAAACGGGAGGGAGAAGGAAGGCCAAAAATGTACTTAGCAAGAAAGTTCGGGGGGGTAACGAAATGGTGCGTCTGATTGGACTCGAACCAACGACCCCCACCATGTCAAGGTGGTGCTCTAACCAACTGAGCTACAGACGCAAAATGGTGCGTTCAATTGGACTCGAACCAACGACCCCCACCATGTCAAGGTGGTGCTCTAACCAACTGAGCTATGAACGCAACGTGTTGTCGGTGACAACGGGGACGAATATTAGCGGCACAGCACCGCAGTGGCAAGAGGCAAAATGCATTTTTCTCTCTGATTTCACGCGATTGCTTCATTACCGCGCAAAGTGAAGAGAAAGTAGCCGCCAGCAGGCGGCTACTGTGTATTTAACGTGCGGCGCGTTGCAAAATTACCGTGGATGGCTGACGCTGCAGGAAGCGCATACGCAGCATCATCATGATAGCCGCAGAGGTCAGACCGATGATAAAGCCGATCCAGAACCCGGCGGGCCCCATGCGATCCACCACCAGATCGGTGAGCGCGAGAATGTAACCGCTCGGCAGACCCAACACCCAGTAGGCGATGAAGGTAATAAAGAAGATGGAGCGGGTATCTTTATAACCACGCAGTACGCCGCTGCCGATCACCTGGATGGAGTCAGAGATCTGGTATACCGCTGCCAGCAGCATCAGATGCGATGCCAGCATCACCACTTCCGGGTTGTCATTATAGAGCAGGGCAATTTGCTCCCGCAGTGCGACGGTGAAAAGCGCGGTGCAGACCGCCATACAGACACCCACGCCCAGCCCGGTGCGCGCAGCCGTTTGTGCATCAAGAGTTGAACCTTGCCCCAGACGGAAGCCGACGCGGATGGTGACCGCGGCCGCCAGCGACATCGGCAGGACGAACATCAGCGAGCTGAAGTTCAGCGCAATCTGGTGTCCGGCCACGTTCACAATGCCCAACGGCGAGACCAGCAGGGCGACCACGGCAAACAGAGTCACTTCAAAGAACAGTGCCAGCGCAATGGGCAGCCCCAGCTGTACCAGACGCATCATAATGTGCCAGTCCGGCGTGCTGAATGAACGTTCATTACGGATATCACGCAGGGAGCGGGCGTGTTTAACAAAGGTAAGTATGCTAAAGAACATCACCCAGTACACCGCCGCTGTTGCCACGCCACAGCCTACGCCGCCAAGCTCCGGCATACCAAAATGGCCGTAAATAAAGATATAGTTCACCGGAATGTTGACCAGTAAACCGATAAAGCCCATGACCATCCCCGGCTTGGTTTTTGCCAGGCCTTCGCACTGGTTACGCGCCACCTGGAAGAAGAGATAACCCGGTACACCCCAGAGCAGGGCGCGCAGATACCCCACGGCCTTGTCTGCCAGAGCCGGGTCGATATTATGCATGGCGCGAATGATATGCCCGGCGTTCCAGAGCACAATCATAATCAGTACGGAGACAAATCCAGCCAGCCAAAAGCCCTGGCGCACCTGATGGGCGATACGTTCACGTCGGCCGGAACCATTCAGCTGGGCGATAACCGGCGTGAGTGCCAGCAGCAGGCCGTGACCGAAGAGAATGGCCGGAAGCCAGATAGAGGTTCCGATTGCCACGGCGGCCATATCGGTGGCGCTGTAGCCACCGGCCATCACCGTATCCACAAATCCCATTGCGGTCTGGGCCACCTGCGCGATGATCACCGGGATAGCCAGTGCCAATAACTGCCGCGCTTCATTCATGTACTTCTGCACGTGAACACCTTTATTTTGTAGTTATATGAGAGACTAAAAAAGCCGCCGTAACTGGCAGCAAGAAGAAAAAGCAGAGGGGGTGCCAGCTATTGTAGCGGGCTTTAGCTATTAATCTAGTGAAAAAATCGCCAGAAAATGCGCTGCTCTGGCAACCTGTATTTCCAACTGTTATTGTGGTGGGATTAAACGGTGTCACCACCGTCCGGAAAATACAGGAGTTGTAAGCATGTTTACTGGTATTGTGCAGGGCACCGCTAAAGTGGTGTCCATTGATGAAAAACCTAATTTCCGTACCCACGTCGTTGAGCTGCCAGAATATATGCTGGATGGCATCGAAACCGGTGCCTCGGTTGCGCATAACGGCTGCTGCCTGACGGTGACCGAAATTCATGGCAACCAGATTAGCTTTGATTTAATGAAAGAAACGCTGCGTATCACCAACCTGGGCGAACTGGTGGTGGGCGATACCGTAAACGTAGAGCGTGCGGCGAAGTTCAGCGATGAAATTGGCGGCCACCTGATGTCGGGCCATATCATGACCACCGCCGAAGTGGCGAAAATTGTCACCTCTGAAAATAACCGTCAAATCTGGTTTAAAGTGCAGGATCCGTCATTAATGAAATACATCCTGTATAAAGGATTTATTGGTATTGATGGGATTAGCCTGACGGTCGGAGAAGTGACGCCGACGCGTTTTTGCGTGCATTTAATTCCGGAAACGCTACAGCGTACGACGCTGGGGGCGAAAAAACTGGGGCAGCGTGTGAATATCGAAATCGATCCGCAAACCCAGGCGGTGGTGGATACCGTCGAGCGTGTGCTGGCGGCGAAAGAGGCGGCCATAATAAAGGCCACCGAAGAAGAATAAAAAAAATAACCCCGGATATCCGGGGTTATTTTTTAGCGCGGCACACGTAAGCCATGTTCAATCCCGCGACTGAAGACCACCTGCCAGAGCTGAATATCACGCGCGCGGAACGCACCTGCGCAGGCATTCAGATAATAGCTGAACATCCGTTTAAATCGTTCAGAATAGTTGTCTGCAATCTCAGGCCACGCTTGCTGGAAACGTTCATGCCACGCCATAAGCGTGGTGTCGTAATCCGCGCCAAAGTTATGCCAGTCTTCCATAATGAAGTGGCTTTCGCTGGCGTTGGCAATCTGGCGAACGGAAGGCAAACAGCCATTCGGAAAGATGTATTTATTGATCCACGGGTCAACGTTATTGTCCGTGCGCTTAGAGCCTATGGTGTGCAGCAGGAAAATGCCGTCGGGTTTTAAATTACGATCCACCACCTCAAAATAGGTGTCGTAATTTTTCGGCCCCACGTGCTCAAACATGCCCACGGAAACAATGCGATCAAACTGCTCGTTGAGGTCGCGGTAATCCTGCAGACGGATATCAACGTCGAGACCCTGGCAGCGCTCCCGGGCCATTTTTTGCTGTTCGGCTGAAATGGTTACGCCGACCACGCTGACACCGTAGTGCTTCGCCATAAAATACGCCAGACCGCCCCAGCCACAGCCGATATCCAGCACACGCATGCCGGGCTGCAGCTGCAGTTTCTCGCTAATCAGACGCAGTTTATCCTGCTGGGCTTCTTCGAGGGTTGTCGCCTTTTTCCAGTAGGCGCAGGAGTATTGCATGAAGGGATCCAGCATGCGGCTGAACAAATCGTTACCGAGGTCGTAGTGCTCTTTGCCCACGATCCACGCCCGTTTTTTGCTTTGCAGATTGAACAAACGGGCGGAGGCGACGCGCAACGTATCTTTTATATTGCGGGGGAGCTGGTTCTCCAGACCGGCGCGCAACACGCTGGCAAAGAAAATATCCAGCCGCTCGCAATCCCACCAGCCATCCATATAGCTTTCGCCCAGCCCTAACGATCCCTCGCGCAGTACGCGTTTAAAAAAATCGGGATGTTTGACCTGCGGATCGGAGGGTGAAGATCCGTTGATAGTGATGCCTGCACGACCTAACAGTTCACTGACGATCCGGGACCAGTTATCGTCCGGAACGCTGACTTCTTCTATACACGATGAACTCATAGCTTCTCCATCACCTTACTGTGATCAGAACCTTCAAACAGCGTAGACGCTTTTTATGGTTTGTGAGAAATCTCACGGTAAATACCGCGAGGCTAGTATCCGACGTAGAACAGAGGAAGGGAGATAACCCTTGCCGAAATGCCTTCCATGGTAAAACGGGAGCACTCCGGCTCCCGTTAACACTTAATATTTATCGTATTTAATCGAACCAAATTTAGTATAGGCCTCAAAATTTGGTGATTCAATAGAAAATTCTTAGCAACCTAATCACTGAAATGTTACATATTTTCCCCAGTGATTACGCGTGCGACGTCTCCGCCTGTGCGTGGTTCTCAAGCTCGCGCTGTGCGGCGGATTGCATGCGATAACCCATTACTGCCAGCGCAACGGTGACCAGCATCACGCTGGTGGTAGTTAACAGCGGGGTAGCAATCAGCGCTGACACCACCAGGCTTGCCAGGAAGCACAGGCCGAGTTGCAGGGTATTTTGCAGCGCCGCGGCGCGTCCTGTCGCCTGCGGGAAAGGACGTAACGCCTGTGCGACCACGATAGGGTAAATGGCACCGTTAGCCACCGCCATCACGCAGAACGGAATCAAAATCTCCGCCAGACCGACGCCTGGAATAAACCCAACGGCCCAGGTCGCGCCCACGCTCAAGGCAAACAGCGCCAGCAGCCAGGGCAGCATCTGCTGGCCTTCCCATTTCTGCAGCGCCGCACGGCAGCCATATCCGCCCAGCAGGAAGGCGATGGTCTGTGGGACATAGCTCAGGCCAATGGCGGCCGGGCTGTATCCCATATCGTGCAGAATAAACGGCGAGCCGGTGAGCCAGGCGAAGAAGCTCGCCGAGCAGGCGGCATAGACCAGGACGTTACCACGATACGCTTTGGCGCTCAGCAGGGAGAGGAACGTGATCGGTTTAGCGTCAGCATGCGCCTCTTTTTTATGCGCGGGCTTGAGGGCAAACGCTGGCAGCATCAGTACCAGGGTGATGGCAAACAGCGTGGCAAAAATGGCCTGCCAGTCAAAGTGCGCGAGGATCCAGCTGCCCAGCAGGGGAGCGAGGGCGGGTGACAGGCCAACCAGCGGCATAATGGTGGCGAAAATGCGGTTGGTACGGTTGGCCGGGTAGTAGTCGGTCACGAGAGCCTGCCAGGTTACCGCCGCGGCACAGACGCCGACGGCCTGCACAAAGCGCAGCACCAGCAGCCAGGTCGCATCGCGTACCCATAACATTCCCAGACAGCCTGCGGCAAAAATGGCCAGGCCCAGTAACAGCACCGGTTTACGCCCGAAGCGATCGGAGAGCGGGCCCCAGAGCAGCTGTGCGATGGCAAAACCGGCGAGGAACAAACTCAGGCTGGCGCTGATGGCCGCGGCTGGCGTTTGCAGATCTTCCTGCATCGCCGCAAACGCGGGCAGGTACATATCGGTGGCCAAAAAGCCCAGCACGCTCAAACCGCCGAGCCAGACTAAAAATCCATTCCTGGGTTGCATTGTTTTATTCTCCTTGAGGAGGCAGGTAGACACTGGCGCAGAGTGTAGGGAGTGCAAAGCGGGTTGTGAAACGCTAATATTTGGCGGTTGCATTCAAATTTTTTGCAGGCAGAAAATGTGGTCAGATTATTCTCTTGAAGTGGTGGATGCTGTCGCGCGTAACGGCAGCTTTAGCGGTGCGGCACAGGAGTTGCACCGCGTCCCTTCGGCTATCAGCTACACGGTGCGGCAGCTTGAAGAGTGGCTGGCGGTTCCGCTGTTCGAACGGCGGCATCGCGATGTGGAATTAACGCCTGCTGGCGCGTGGTTTTTGAAAGAAGGGCGTTCTGTTATCAAAAAAATGCAGATCACCCGCGAACAGTGCCAGCAGATCGCCAACGGCTGGCGCGGACATCTTTCCATCGCCGTGGACAATATCGTTAAGCCGGAGCGTACCCGGCAGATGATCGTGGATTTCTATCGCCATTTTTCAGACGTTGAACTTCGTGTCTCGCAGGAGGTATTCAACGGGGTCTGGGACGCGCTGGCGGACGGCAGGGCAGAGATGGCGATTGGCGCAACCCAGGCGATCCCCGTCGGGGGGCGCTATGCGTTTCGCGATATGGGCATGTTGAGCTGGAAATGCGTCGTGGCACACGATCATCCGCTGGCTGCCCTGGAGGGACCGCTGAGTGACGACACGCTGCGCAACTGGCCGTCGCTGGTGCTGGAGGATACCTCGCGCTCGTTGCCAAAACGTATTACCTGGCTTCTTGATAACCAGCGGCGGGTGGTAGCGCCGGACTGGGAATCCTCCGCGACCTGCCTCAGCGCCGGGCTGTGCGTCGCGATGGTTCCCGTCCATTTCGCTAAGCCGAGAATCGATACCGGTGAATGGGTCGAGCTGACGCTGGAGAATCCGTTCCCGGATGCGGCCTGCTGCCTGACGTGGCAACAAAATGATGTGTCGCCCGCCATGGCATGGCTACTGGATTATCTGGGAGACAGCGAAACGCTTAACCGGGAATGGCTACGGGAGCCAGCTTAGCTGGCTCCACACGAGATTAACGACGGTAGTCGCGGAATGGACCATCCGCAACGGAACGGCGCTCGATAAGGCGCGGGTGAACTTCAATGGACTGCGACTCTTCACGTTTGTTGACGATCCTGTCCATCAGCATATTGAAGGCCGTTTCACCGAGGGAGTCCTTCGGCTGGTGGATGGTGGTCAGCGCAGGCGTGAAGAAGCGCGCGTTGCGCACGTTGTCATAGCCGATCACGGAAATATCCTGCGGCACGCGCAGGCCCAGCTCATCGGCTGCACATAGGGCCCCCATCGCCATGATGTCCCCGCCGCAGAACACCGCCGTTGGACGATGCGGCTGAGAAACGATCTGCTGCATGGCGCGGTAGCCAGACTCCGGCTCAAAGTCGCCCTGCACGATCCAGTTTTCCGGCACGGTGATCAGCGCTTCTTCCATCGCCTTCATAAACCCGGCCAGACGGCCAGCACCGGTGTTGCGCTCAAGCGGCCCCGGGATCACGCCTATTTCACGGTGACCGCGTTCAATCAGATAGCGGCCCGCCATATAACCGCCTTCGAAGGCGTTATCGATGACGGAGTCGGTAAAGTCGGCGCGCGCTTCGCCCCAGTCCATCACCACCATCGGGATATGGCGATACTCTTCCAGCATGGACAGGACAGATTCCGGGTATTCGGAACACATCACCAGCAGGCCATCCACACGCTTTTGCGCCATCATCGACAGATAGGCGCGCTGTTTTTCAATATTGTTCCACGCGTTGCCGAGGATAAGGGTATAGCCTTTCTGGAAGCAGTTTTTCTCAACCGCTTCGATGATTTCGGCAAAATAGGCCGCTTCACTGCTGGTCGCCAGCAAACCAATGGATTTGGTGTGATTAACTTTAAGGCTACGCGCAACGGCACTCGGCGAGTAGTGCAGCTCTTTGATTGCCGCCCAGACGGCGTTGCGCGTCTCTTCCGCCACGAAGCGGGTTTTGTTAATTACATGTGATACGGTTGTAGTGGAAACGTTTGCGCGTTTTGCTACGTCTTTAATTGTTGCCATTAAATGTCACTCCAGACCATATCCTAAACTCCTGAAAACCTTGAAGGTAAACGTTTGCCTTCTCTCACCCTTATCACGCAATCTTGAATTGCGGCACGCCAGGAAAACGACACGGGACGTCAGGAGGGGGTCAATGGCCGGTACGCTAATAAATTTAGCGTGGAATTTTGTCCTATCTTGATGAAAAGGGGAAGAGCTAAAGTGGTTATCCGTTTAAATCCTGGAAGATTTTTGACGTAAATTGTGTAAAAATGAGCAAGCTCACTTTTCGTGGGGGGATTAAAAGGAGAAAAATTGATGAGTTCCGATCTGAAGTTTTCGCTGTTCACCACCGTTATTGTGCTGGCGCTGATTGTTGCTGCAGGTCTGACGGCTGCACTGCACTGATTTACGCGGAGGGGGCGTTCGCTCTCTCCCGCTCGTCCTGATTGTTACATCTCCGGCAAAAATCTTTTGCCAATTTGTTAACTTCTCATTTTTTGTGATTGATGTCATGCTTTCGGCTTCTTTGTTCTGTGTCACCACATGACACGGCATCCGGAGTTGACGCATGAAAATCAATTTTCCCCTGCTGGCCCTGGCGATTGGCGCTTTTGGGATTGGCACCACTGAATTTTCCCCTATGGGACTCTTACCGGTTATCGCCCGCGGTGTGGACGTCTCTATCCCTGCAGCCGGGATGTTAATCAGCGCCTATGCCATTGGTGTGATGGTAGGGGCACCGCTGATGACGCTGTTGCTTTCCCACCGAGCGCGCCGCAATGCGCTGATTTTCCTGATGGCTATCTTTACCCTTGGCAACGTGCTCTCCGCCATTTCACCTGATTACACCACGCTGATGCTGTCACGTATCCTGACAAGCCTTAACCACGGCGCTTTCTTTGGGCTGGGGTCGGTGGTGGCGGCAAGCGTGGTGCCCAAACACAAGCAGGCGAGTGCCGTGGCAACCATGTTTATGGGCCTGACCATCGCCAACATTGGCGGCGTTCCTGCGGCCACTTGGCTGGGTGAGGTCATTGGCTGGCGTATGTCGTTCCTCGCAACCGCCGTACTGGGCGTTGTCGCGATGGTGGCCTTGTTCTTCTCTCTGCCGAAAGGCAGCACTGGTGAGCGTCCTGAAGTTCGTAAAGAGCTGTCGGTACTGATGCGTCCGCAGGTCCTTTCTGCGCTGCTCACCACCGTGCTGGGGGCCGGGGCGATGTTTACCCTTTACACCTATATTTCGCCGGTGCTGCATGACATCACTCACGCGACGCCGATCTTTATCACCGCGATGCTGGTGCTGATTGGCGTGGGCTTCTCGATTGGTAACTATCTGGGCGGGAAATTTGCTGACCGCTCCGTGAGCGGAACGCTGAAGGGTTTTCTGACCCTGCTGATTGTCATCATGATTGCCATTCCCTGGCTGGCGCGTAATGAGTTTGGCGCGGCCATTGCGATGGTCGTCTGGGGTGCGGCCACCTTTGCTGTGGTTCCGCCGCTGCAGATGCGCGTTATGCGCGTCGCGCATGAGGCGCCGGGCCTCTCATCGTCGGTGAATATTGGCGCGTTCAATCTGGGCAATGCGCTTGGTGCCGCAGCGGGCGGTGCTGTGATTTCGGGTGGTCTGGGATACAGCTTTGTGCCGGTGATGGGGGCCATTATTGCCGCGCTTGGCCTGCTGTTAGTGATGATGTCGGGTCGTAAACAGCCTGAAGCGGCCTGTGCTGCCGAATAAAAAAACGCAGAAGGGGAAACCCTTCTGCATCTCTCTTACGCGGCGAAGTTCTTCGCCACAAAGTCCCAGTTAACCAGTGCCCAGAAGTGCTCCAGGTAGTTAGGACGCGCGTTACGGTAATCAATGTAGTACGCGTGTTCCCAGACATCCACGGTCATCAGCGGTGTCGCGCTGGTGGTCAGTGGTGTACCCGCGTTAGACGTGGAGACGATAGCCAGTTTGCCATCGGCCTCTTTTACCAGCCATGTCCAGCCAGAACCGAAGTTTTTGATTGCGGCATCGGTAAATTTCGCTTTGAACTCCGCAAAGCTGCCAAAGGCGGCGTTAATCGCAGCAGCCAGTTCACCGGTTGGCTCGCCGCCAGCATTTGGTGCCAGGCAGTGCCAGTAGAAGGTGTGGTTCCACACCTGAGCAGCGTTGTTGAATACGCCACCGTCTGAACTGCGGACGATCTCTTCCAGCGTTTTGCCTTCAAAATCGGTGCCCTTGATCAGGTTGTTCAGGTTGGTGACATAGGTCTGGTGATGTTTGCCGTAATGATATTCCAGGGTTTCCGCAGAAATGTGCGGTGCCAGGGCGTCTTTTGCATACGGTAGTGCAGGTAATTCGAACGACATTGCTTCTCTCCTTATTGTATTTTGCGTTGCCAATAACCACACAGACAACAAGGACAGGATAGCAAATTGAAAGGGTATGCAAAAGAGGAACTTACCCTGCCGTGGTGACGGCAGGGCAGGGTTTAGCGGATGGTTTTCGGCGTCATGACGCGGCGTGCGCCGACGTAGTGACGCACCCAGTAGTCTTCGCTAAGCGAGGTGATCTGAATGTCCTGACCGCTTCGTGGGGACTGAATAAACTTCCCGTTACCCACATACACGCCGACGTGATCAGCCGTACCGCGACCCTGGGTGCGGAAGAAGACCAGATCGCCATTTTGCAGCTCGCCACGGTTAACAGGGGCGGCGTCGCGCAGGTGGTACATTTCATTGGCGGTGCGCGGAATGCGGAATTTCACCAGATCTTTATAGGCGTAATACACCAGCCCGCTGCAGTCAAAACCGGTGCGGGGAGAGGTGCCACCCCAGCGATACGGTTTGCCAATTTGCCCCATCAGCTTATTCATCGCCGTTTTTTGCGCTTTCTGTACCCGAACCTTATGCGCGTCGGCAATTTTTGTCACTTTCGTGCATTTGGCTTTATGCCCTTTGCGCGTGGTGCATTTTTCCGTTACGAGGTTGGCAGCAGTTTTTGAGGCTTTACGTTTCGATGCGAGGGCAGTGCGGGAAGATGTTGATTTCGATTTGCTGGAGGCGGTCTTTTTCGTTTGAGCGGTTGTTTTTTTCTTTTCGTTCTTACTGGTAGTCTTTTTTTTACGTTCTGTGGTTTTTGCCAGATGCGTTTTTTGCACAGCAGAGTGCCGCGCCTGTTGAGAGGCGTTTGCCGCTGGCGTGAAAGAGAGTGATGTAAACAGTAAAGCACAGAGCGTGATCGAGATTTTATTTATCCGCGCCACTGGGCAGTCCCCTGATAAATGCAGGTCATCAATAATACCCGCGTGTGATTTACAAAGCCCGTCGATTCTAATCCATAAAAACCCGAGAAGTTAATAGCATTTTTCAATCTAAAAACCTGTTTCGTTAGCAAGTGCAAAAAAATTCATCGATTTGTCGCACAATTGTTCACACCCTAAGCAAAACCCTGCCTGCCGCAGGGTTAAGCACCATTTACAATGCAACTTTTCGCCACTCGCGATAAAATAGCTATACGTGACAAAAATGTTATTTTCCGATGCCAGTCTGAACCGCTACAATGTCAGACTAATGCCGTAACAGAAGTTAAAGGAAGCAAGACATGAGCACCACTATTGAAAAAATCCAGCGCCAGATCGCTGAAAACCCAATTCTGCTGTATATGAAAGGTTCTCCGAAGCTGCCAAGCTGTGGCTTCTCCGCGCAAGCGGTTCAGGCGCTGTCTGCCTGTGGTGAACGTTTTGCTTACGTTGATATCCTGCAAAACCCGGACATCCGCGCTGAGCTGCCAAAATACGCGAACTGGCCGACGTTCCCGCAGCTGTGGGTCGACGGTGAACTGGTTGGCGGTTGCGATATCCTGATTGAAATGTATCAGCGCGGCGAACTGCAGCAGCTAATCAAAGAGACGGCGGCGAAGTACAAAACCGAAGAGCCGGACGCAGAGTAATTTTCTGCGCAAATAAAAAAGCGACCTTAAAAGGTCGCTTTTTTTATTCTTCGCTGTCGCCCATCGCCAGCGGCCAGCCGCCCAGACGCTTCCAGCGGTTGACTATTTCACAGAACAGCTCTGCGGTGCGCTCCGTATCATACAGCGCGGAGTGCGCCTGCGTGCCGTCAAACTCAATCCCGGCCGTAATACAGGCTTTTGACAAGACCGTTTGTCCCAGTGCCAGGCCACTCAGTGCGGCGGTGTCAAAGGTCACAAACGGGTGGAAGGGGTTACGCTTAAGAGAGGCTCGCTCGGCGGCGGCCATCGTAAAGCTGTGATCGAACGTGGCGTTATGCGCCACCATAATGGCGCGGCTGCAGTTGCTCTCTTTCATGCCTTTACGCACCATTTTGAAAATGGCGTGCAGCGCGTCATATTCGCTCACCGCACCGCGCAGCGGGTTATGCGGATCGATGCCATTAAACGCCAGCGCCTCTGGCTGCAGGTTTGCGCCTTCAAAGGGCTCAACGTGGAAATGCAGCGTGGTGTCCGGTGTAAGCCAGCCCTCTTCATCCATCTTCAGCGTGATGGCGGCAATTTCAAGCAGCGCATCGGTTTTAGCGTTAAATCCGGCTGTTTCGACATCAATGACAACAGGATAAAAACCACGAAAACGGTCGCACAGACCGGTAAGTTGAGCGTTATCGGACATCAGGGTCTCTTACAAGGGGAAAAAAGCAGAGCGCATTATGGCAAATTTTGGCGTGGGATGCAGTAAAACAACGGGCGCATAGTGCGCCCTGAGGGATCAGTTGCCCAGACCGCGACCGGCGTCTTTGGCTTCAATAAGCTCGATTTTATAACCGTCTGGATCTTCAACAAACGCAATCACGGTGGTGCCGCCTTTTACCGGGCCCGCTTCACGCGTGACGTTGCCACCGTTGCTGCGAATGCGTTCACAGGCTTCTGCCGCGTTGTCCACTTCCAGCGCGATGTGGCCATACGCCGTGCCCAGCTCATAGCTGTCGACGCCCCAGTTATAGGTCAGTTCGATAACCGCTTCATCCGTTTCCGGGCCGTAACCCACGAATGCCAGCGAGTATTTGTATTCCGGGTTTTCGCTGGTGCGCAGCAGCTTCATACCCAGTACGTTAGTGTAGAAATCGATGGAACGTTGCAGATCGCCAACGCGCAGCATGGTGTGAAGTAGGCGCATAATTTCCTCATTAACCAATGGAGTAGAGTATCTTTTTGAACAGAAACGATGTTTTAGTATAGCGGCGAAAGGCCGCCGCTATCAATGCACAACGGAGAGATTACAGCGTAGGGTAGTCGGTATAGCCTTCCGCGCCGCCGCCGTAGAAGCTTTCCGGGCGCTGTGGGTTCAGCGCTGCTTTCTGCTGCAGACGGGCAACCAGGTCCGGGTTGGCAATGTAATCACGACCAAAGGCCACGGCGTCGATCAACCCTTTATTAATCAGATCTTCGGCTTTCTCAGGCGTATAGGCCCCCGCACCGATGATCACCCCGTGGAAACGCTCGCGCACTTTCTGGCGGAAAGCCTCAGAGTAAGGCTGACCACCGGCCCAGTCCGGCTCGGACATGTGCAGATACGCGATACCGCGTTTCGCCAGTTCTTCAATCAGATACAGCGCGTCCGCTTCTTCGTTCGGACCGTTGTCGACGTTCTGGAACGTACCGATTGGGGAGACGCGAATACCAATACGGTCCGGGCTCCACTCCTGACAAACGGCATCAACCACTTCCAGCACCAGACGGGCGCGGTTTTCGACGTTACCGCCGTACTGGTCGGTGCGGTGGTTGGACGACGGTGAAAGGAACTGGTGCAGGAGGTAACCGTGCGCGGAGTGCAGTTCAACCAGATCAAAACCGGCTTCGCGGGCGTTAGCTACGGCCTGACGGAAATCGTTCACGATACCCGGGATCTCATCCAGCTCAAGGGCGCGTGGCGTTGAGGTATCGACGCGGATCGCGTTACCGTTTTCATCGCGCAGGGAAGTGCGGGTATTCGCATTCAGGGCTGACGCGGAAACCGGCGCCTGACCGCCAGGCTGAATGCTGCTGTGAGAGATACGACCGGTGTGCCACAGCTGAACCGCAATGCGACCCTCTTCGGCGTGAACGCCAGCGGTGATTTTCTTCCAGGCGGCAATCTGCTCCGGGCTGTGCAGGCCTGGTGCGCCGGCATATCCCTTCGCCTGTGCGGAAATCTGCGTGGCTTCAGTGATGATGAGGCCAGAGCTGGCGCGCTGACGATAATATTCACCCATCAGTGGGGTTGGGATATCACCCGGCTCAATGCTGCGCAGACGGGTGAGTGGGGCCATAAACACGCGGTTTGGTGCGGTGACGGCGCCCACTTTCAGTGGGGTGAAAAGTTTTTCAGCTGACATAACGACTCCTGAGTAGACCAGTCGACTAGTAATTAAGTAAATAAAAACGCCTGCTACACGCCAGGCGCAGTAATGCTGCTATTAACATGTGCCAGTGCGCTTTCCAGCGGCACGGCACTGCGGGAAATTTTGGCCTGCAGGTTCGCCCCTAACCAGAGCGAATATAAAACCTGCGCCTGGGTTAACGCCTCACCGGCGAAGGCCAGCGTTTTTTCACGGCGGCCATTCTCAAGCGCCTGCGCCAGCAGGGCGATCACGCCGCTGGCACCTTTATCCATTGCCGCACGCATATCTTCGGAGAGATCGCACACTTCTGCAGAGAGTTTTACCGTCAGGCAACCGCTGATAATGCCCTGCTGACAGAACTGGTTCAGCGTTTCCTGATAGTAGTTGAGAACACGATCCCGATAGTTTCCTTCACCACTGGCGAAATGGGTGGCCAGGCGTTGATGGTAGCTGGCATAGTGCCTCTCCAGCATCGCCACGCCAAACGCCTCTTTGGATCGGAAGTAGTGATAAAACGACCCCTTTGGCACTTCAGCGGTTTTAAGTAACTCGCTTAACCCCATACCGGTAAACCCGCGATGCATGCAAAGCCGCTCGCCGGTCGCCAGTAAATGTTCGCGTGTATCGTGTTCAGTATTTCTGCTCATGGCCAAACTCTAATAGACCGTTCGGTCTATTGCAAGGGCGTTTACTGACGACATGCGTTCAGAATATCCAGTTGCTGCTGATAAACCGTTGATTTCACATCCATCATACCCAGTACGGTAGAGAACAGATTATCCTGCGAAACCGCATTTTTTGCAGCATAGTCGCGCAGGCACTGCGCGTTGATACCAAAGTTTTTCGCGTAGTCCGGTGATAACCAGAACATAAACGGAATGTGCGTTTGTTGCTCTGGCGCCAGCATATACGGCGTGCCGTGCAGATAAATTCCGCTTTCGCCCAGCGATTCGCCGTGGTCGGAAAGGTAAATCAGCGCGGTGTTCATATTCGCCTGACGTGCCTTCAGCGCATCGATGGTTTTGCTAACCACGCTGTCGGTATACAGAATGGTGTTGTCATAGGTATTCATCAGCGCCTGGTGATCGCAATCCTGAATCTCATTGGTTTCGCAGGTTGGGGTGAATTTGCGGAAATTGTCCGGGTAACGGTGATAGTAAGCCGGGCCGTGGCTGCCCATCAGGTGGATAACCAGTACGGTGTCCTGTTTCAGGCCGTCCAGCACGTTGTCGAGACGGTAGAAGTTCACATCATCAATACAGGACTTGTCTTTGCAGAACTGATCCAGGTTCCACTGGGTCATATCGGTATGGGGTACGCGGTCGCAGGCACCTTTACAGCCGCCGTCATTGTCACGCCACAGCAGGTTGATTCCCGCGTGTTTGAGCACATCGAGCAACCCTTCCTGGTGATGCGCCAGGTCGGCATCGTATTTGCTGCGCGTCATCCCGGAGAACATGCAGGGAACGGAAACGGCCGTTTCGGTGCCGCATGACGTGGCCTGCGGGAAGTTGATGACATCCTGCTTTTTCAGTTCCGGGTTCGTTTCACGGCCATAACCATTCAGCGAGTAGTTCGCGGCACGTGAGGCTTCACCGACAACCAGCACCAGAACCGTTTTCTTGTTCTGACCTGCAATCAGCGGGCCTTTATGCGCATCTTCACCTATACGCACCAGCGTTTGGTCACCTTCGAACCAGCGCATTTTGCTGTATTTCATCATGGCGCTGACGTAGTTAGCAGGGGTGACCATCTTGACGATGCTCTTATTGTTGCGAAACAGCGACGCATAATCTTTATAAAACACGGCGGCGACGAGGATGATCACCAGCAGGGCGCCAAGCATGGCGGCAACGCGCATCAGCAGCGCATACCACCATTTTCCGGTTTGAATACGCGTCATCGCCAACACCACGGAAGGAACCAGTCCTGCTATGACAATCCACAGAATCATCTGCGGCGTGACCAGCGCTGTGGCTTCCTGAGAGTTGGTTTCGAACACGTTAACAATCATGTTCTGATCGATCACCGCGCCATAGGTATACATAAAGTACGTTGCCGCGGCACAGCCGACGGTTAAGACGATCAGCAGCGGCTTACGGATAAAGGGGATATTGAGCAGGCTGAAGACAATCACCCAGCCGCAGAACAGCACCAGCGGCACGGACGCGGCAAAAAGAATATCGTGAAGCCTTGCCGGGGCAATAATGGCCCAGCTACGTTGAATAAACAGTGCGTTTATCAGCGTAAAGAAAAGCGCACAACCCAGAGTGAATTTTATATCGTTACACTGTAACTTCTTCGTTAACCACATCGAAAAGAAACCTGTCATCATATTGATGAGGCGAGTATAGAGAGGGAAGATTAGTGAAACCTTAATGCCACAAAACTGTGGTAAAGCCCTTGCACGTGGGGCGTTTAACGTCTTCACTGTAGGTGAGTGTCGGTATTCGGAGGTGAACGTGGCAGAGCAGCTGGAGTTTTTCCCCATCCAGAGCCCGTGCCGGGGGATTTGTCAGGTGGATGAACGCGGTTATTGCCGTGGGTGTATGCGTACCCGCGACGAGCGGTTTAACTGGCAAAATTTCAGCGACATGCAAAAGCAGGAGGTGCTTCGCCTCTGCCGCCAGCGGTTTCTGCGCAAAATACGTGCAAACAAGCCGGGTGAAACCGAAGAACCCCAGCAACCTTCACTGTTTTAACACGCTTATTGCGTATACTCATGACATCACTTCCTTGAGGAAAATGTTATGGTTCAGCGTATTACCCTTGCCCCCCAGGGGCCAGAATTCTCCCGCTTTGTGATGGGTTACTGGCGCCTGATGGACTGGAATATGTCCCCCCTGCAACTGGCGAGCTTCATTGAGGAGCACCTCGATTTAGGGATCACCACCGTCGATCATGCTGACATTTATGGCGGCTATGCGTGTGAAGCGGCGTTCGGAGAAGCCCTCAAGCTGGTTCCGGCGCTGCGTAAGCGGATGGAAATTGTCACCAAATGCGGTATTGCCACGACGGCAAAACCTGAACATACCCTTGGTCATTACATTACCGATAGCGCACACATCATCAAAAGCGCCGAGCAGTCGCTGGTGAACCTGGCAACGGATCATATCGACCTGCTGCTGATCCACCGTCCCGACCCGTTAATGGATGCCGATGAGGTCGCTGAAGCCTTCCTGACGCTGCATCAAAGCGGCAAAGTGCGTCATTTTGGCGTCTCAAACTTTACCCCGGCGCAGTTTGCGCTGCTGCAGTCTCGTCTGCCCTTTACCCTGGCCACCAACCAGGTGGAAATCTCCCCGGTGCATCAGCCATTGTTGCTGGATGGTACGCTCGATCAGCTGCAACAGCTGCGCATCCGTCCTATGGCGTGGTCTTGCCTTGGTGGCGGTCGTCTGTTCAATGACGATGAATTCCAGCCGCTGCGCAATGAGCTGGAAACCATTGCCCGTGAACTGAACGCTGAGAACATCGAACAGGTGGTTTACGCGTGGATCCTGCGTCTGCCGTCGAAACCGCTACCGATCATTGGTTCCGGTAAAATTGAACGCGTGCGTTCTGCCCTGGCGGCTGAAGAGCTGCAGATGAGCCGTCAGCAGTGGTTCCGCATCCGCAAAGCTGCGCTCGGTTACGACGTACCGTAAACCGGTAAAAATGTGACTTTCCGGTGAAATCTTTGCCTCTGGTATACACTTAAGAGGCAAAAAATAACCAGCGGAGGTCATATGAAGCGTTTTGCTCTGGCACTGGTCACGCTGGTTGTTTGCGCAGGGGCGCAGGCAGCCAGCGATGAAGTAGAAATGAATCTCGTCACCTCGCAGGGCGTAGGTCAGTCCATCGGCACAGTGAAAATCACTGAAACCGACAAAGGACTGGAATTTGCGCCCGATCTCAAGGCCCTGCCTCCCGGCGAACATGGTTTTCATGTTCATGCGAAGGGGAGTTGTCAGCCCGCGTTAAAAGAGGGTAAACCCTCGGCAGCAGAGGCGGCAGGCGGCCACCTTGACCCACAACATTCCGGTAAGCATGAGGGCCCAAACGGAATGGGCCATCTGGGCGATCTGCCCGTGCTCGTGGTAAATAATGATGGCAAAGCCACGGATCCGGTTGTTGCGCCACGCCTCAAAAAGCTGGATGAGGTGAAAGGCAAGGCGCTAATGATCCACGTCGGCGGCGACAATATGTCCGATCAGCCGAAACCGCTTGGCGGTGGTGGGGCACGCTATGCCTGCGGGGTGATCTGATCCCCAATCGTCCCCGGCGGTGGCGCTTGTTCCAGCTGCGACAGGGAACAGTGCAGCCGCCAGATTATCGACGCTAAATCACGCGCGGCGGGCTGATGGTGGTGAGCAAGACTGTCGCAGATCCGCTGCAGTTCAGTCAGCGTCGCTTCCAGCGGGCGTTGCTGAACGCCGCGTTCACTCATCACATCGCGTAGCAGAGAGATGCACACGTCGCGCACCTGCGACAGCGGATCGGAGCGTGTCTCCCATGCGCGAAGTTGCCAGACCACGTGGGAACAGTTCAACAGGACCACTCCCCAGCGCAGCAGCCAGCGGCGGGAAAGCGAGTCCTGGCTGTTATTGAGCTGGCTGACATGGTGGTACACCAACGATTCATACTCACTTTCACGCAGATGCGGTTTACGGCTGAGCTGATCGACAAACCCCCGACGAAGCTCGCGGATATGGCGTCGGCTTTTACGCGCGTCTGAGCCGGGGCGTAATACGGCAAAAGCCAGCCACGCCAGACCCACGCCCAGGATTTTTGCCAGATTATCATTGAGAAAATCGGCGTAATCATAAACCGGCGGGTTTGTGACTGAGATAAACGAGCCCATAAAGACAATCAACTGACCCCAGAGCCCCGCCAGTTTTGGCATTTGCAGCTTCAGAAGCTGCATCGTGGTTAACAGCGGAAACAGAAACAGCAGGAACTGCCACAGGTCGCTTATCTGCACCATCAGGCCGAACTTGACCACAAAGCTGAACAGCGATAACAACACCAGCGTGCGCAGCAGCAGCGTAAGCGAGTTGAACGGCGAGGCGGCGACGGAGTAGAGCACGCAACTGATGGCGGCCAGCGTGAGCGCGGCGGAGCCAGATTCCCACTGCGTGGTGATGCTCCATGCCCCCACCAGTGTCAGGGCGCAAAAGGTTCGAAAACCGCTCCACAGCGCTTCCAGATAGTCAGTGTGCCGCGCCAGCGCCGGGCTACTGGGAACGGCGAATTCCGTTATCGGCGTGGCATTTTCAACGGTCTTGATCCAGCGACTGCTGCGCAGATACAGGCGGCAAAAGTAGTTCAGACGCTGCCAGAAGGCGCGGTGGCGATAATCGTACTCATCTTTCGGTGCAAGCGGGGCGATAATGCGGGCCACCGTGTAGATGTCGGCATCCGGGCGGGCAAGGGCTGCGAGCAGCGTTTCAATGATGGCGCGGGTGTTTTCCGGTGGCGTTGGCCAGTTGAGTAACATCCGGCGCAGGCTGGAGATCGCACTGGTCATCCGTAGCTGCTGGTGAAGCAGATAGTTCAGCAGGGTATTCTGGCGGCGAAAACGATAATGGCTCCAGAAGGCCTGAATGCGTAACAGATTCATGGTCAGGATCTGACCAATCACCTTTTCATGCGCCAGGCGAATCTCATCGTTTGTATCCGGCTGCCAGAGCAGGCTCGCATGTTCCAGCAAGCGGGTATGCATGGTCTTCAGCGCCGTGATAAGCGCGGTGCCGTCGGAGGTGCTGGGCAGGATCATCATCATAAACCCGCCGCTCAGAATACCGACGATGACTTCACAGACGCGTGCCTGGGCGATATCCCATAACTCGGTGGTATCGAGAACGTTAACTACCGGAAAGGCAATAATCGCCGCGGTATAGCCCGCCAGCTGGAAGGCGTAGGCGACGTTATTAGTAAAGTGGGCGCAGGCCCAGGTGCAGCATCCCAGCCATGCCGCCATGCTCAGTAAAAAAAGCCACGGATCGTTCAGGGTATGGCCTGCAATGATCAGCGCCGCAGTGGCACCGAGCAGGCTGCCCGCGATGCGCCCAAGGCTTTTGCTGATCACTCCGCCAACGGTCGGGAAGCTCACGACCGCCGCGGAGGTCATGGCCCAGTAAGGCTCGTCAAGGTTCAGATAGTAGGCGACGGTCAGCGCAAGGCACATGGCAATGCCGTTGCGCAGGGCGTAGCGCCACTGAGGGCGCGTTGCTTTCATCCACGGCAGATTTCGCCAGGAGAAGGCATTCATCAGGGTGTTCCGATCGAGACAGTACAGGTTGTGCCGGAGACCAGCGTTAACCCCTGCGGTAAGCGGTCAAATTCAACCCGAACCGGCACGCGCTGGGCCAGGCGCACCCAGGGGACATTAGGTTTGATGTCGGGAACCAGGCCAGAATCGGTTTCAACGCTCTGATCGTAAATGGCACGGCCAATGCTGGAAACGTGACCCTGTAACCTTTGCGAGCCGCTATAAAGCGTTATCGTGGCAGGGGCACCTACCCGAATGTGGCGAAGTTTGGTCTCTTCAAAATAGCCCACGACGTAAAACGAGTGGCTGTCGACCAGCGCGAAAATCGGTTGGCCGGTGGTGGCATAATTACCCACGCGGGCAGAGAGGTTCGTCACCCAGCCATCGACAGGGGCCTGTACCACGGTTTGCGTCAGTTCCCATTGCGCCTGTTTGAGCGTGGCCTCTGCCACATTGACGTTGGCCTGCATCGCCTTGACGTTGATGTTGGCGGTATCCAGGTCTTCGGCAGAGATATAGTTTTGTGATAAATGCCGACGACGCGTGGCTTCATTGTTCGCTTTCGCCAGCTCAGTCTGGGCCTTAGCCAGCTGCGCCTGGGCGTTAAGGATCGCAATATGGTAAGGGGTGTCGTCAATGCGGAATAAAACATCTCCCTTTTTAACAAACTGGTTATCCTTAACCAGAAGCGCCGTAATACTGCCAGATACCTGCGGGGTGATACTCACCTGCTCAGCGCGAATTTTACCGTCGCGTGTCCAGGGTGATTGCATATAAAAATTCCATAACCACCAGCCGGCAACCAGGGCCAGAGCCAGGACAAAGAGGGTGGAAAAGTACTTCAGCGTTTTCAGGGGCATAATCACCACACAATCAGCACAGCAAGGCCAAGAGACACGGAGAGGGCGAACAGGGAGAGATCCATCAGCATGGGGTGCCAAATCTCGCCAGAATACATCCAGTCGCGGAGCAGACGATGCGCGACAAGCCAGATCACAAAGCCCACCAGAACGGCTTTAAACAGGGGAGGAAAGTAGACTGATGCACCGAAGATCAGGTCCTGAAGGGGCAGCCCCTCTGAGCGATGAAAAAACGTCACGAGCAGAGATCCTTTGCAGTGAACAGAATGCCGGGATGGCTTGTCTTAATGAGATGGAACATCACTTTTCAGTGTAAGTCATACTTTTAAATTTGATGAATGTCGTAATGCATTTGTTTTGGCAATACAAATGCTGCACACTATTCTAAAATCAGTATAATAACTTAGCAAGCTAATTATAAGGAGATGAAATTGGAATCGCCATTAGGTTCTGATCTGGCAAGGTTGGTACGCGTCTGGCGTGCTCTGATTGACCATCGCCTGAAACCTCTGGAATTGACACAGACGCATTGGGTCACGCTGCACAACATTCATCAGCTGCCGCCCGACCAGTCACAAATTCAACTGGCAAAGGCGATTGGTATTGAGCAGCCGTCGCTGGTGCGTACGCTTGACCAACTGGAAGAGAAGGGGCTGATCTCCCGACAAACCTGTGCCAGCGACCGTCGCGCCAAGCGGATTAAACTCACTGAGAAAGCGGCTCCCATTATCACTGAAATGGAAGCGGTGATTACCAAAACGCGCGGTGAGATCCTGTCCGGGGTTTCCCCTGCGGAGCTTGAAATGCTCATTAGTCTGATTGGACGCCTTGAGCAGAACATTCACGACCTGCAGGCACGCGACGCCTGACTTTATCAGGCCTTGCATTCGCAAGGCCTTTTATCATCTGAAGACGATCACCCGGTTGCGACCCGTCTCTTTCGCCTTATACATCGCTTTATCAGCCTTTTCCACACACTCTTCAGCTGTCGTCTCCACGGACGTTGCCGTAAAGACGCCCATGCTGATGGTAATGGGCTCCGGGAGCTGTCCCCCGCTGCTGGTCTTATCAAAGCTGCTCAGCTTCAGGCGGATGCGTTCCGCCACCTGGTACGCGGCTTCTGAAGAGGTGTTGGTTAACATCAACACAAATTCCTCACCGCCAATACGTGCGGCAATATCCTGAGGCCGTACGGAATCCATCAGCAGATGCGCCACAAACTGCAATACTTTGTCGCCCTGCAGATGGCCGTAGCAGTCGTTGATGCGCTTGAAGCGGTCGAGATCGCTGACAATAACCGAAACCGGACGGCTGGCTTTACAGGCACTGAGTGCCTGGTTTAGCGAGTCGTAAAAATAGCTGCGATTGTAGAGGCGGGTCAGAGGATCGCGAATCGAGTTTTGATACGACTGTTGATATTTCAAATGTGAGTCGCGATAGAGTCTAAAGACATCATAAAGCAGAACAAAAATAATCAATAACGTCGCAACAGTTTCAAATAAGCGCGCTCGATACCATGAAATATCCTCGGCGTTTCCGCCTGCTAATAGCATCGCGAGCGTCACGATATAACAGACACATAAAAAATTACCGCCCACCCAGAAAATATTGCGTACGCGGGTAATAACCATTAGCGTTGCTAATGTCACCACCCAAAGAATAATCAAGACGATATTTATTGCATGGCTCCAGAGAACCATAAATTGATGGGTTTCATTATCCACCAGGTCTAACGACATTAATGATGAGTGGCTGGAGCTAAGCCAGGCCAATAGCACCATGCCCACCATAAACAGAAATGTACCGGCAACAATGGCGATATGCGCCGCACGTGAAAGCGGATTATCCCTGACGATATACAGCAGGGCCGACGCAATCATCAGTACCGCCATTAACAGATGGCGGTACATAAAGAAGATCATCGTATCGTTATAGTCCACGACGTTGAGCTGGTAGAGATCAAGCCAGGCCGGGAAACTGGTAAGCGTACCCACCATCAGCATGGCTGAACCGGCAAAGGCAAAAGCGATAGCAATCAGGTACAACCGTCTTCTGTCACACCAGTACTTCATGGCCATAAAGCAGGCAATAAACAGATGGAATACCAGTAAAAAAATGGTGAGTGTAGGGAATAAAAGCGGTGAGAAAGAGGGAACCCATTCGACCAGTTTTAAAAATAAAATTTGTAATATTCCTATGACGACAATGCACCCTAAACAGAATGGAATATAGGGCTTTTTCACGTACCGGGAGATCGCAAGCATAAGTATGTTTCAACGAAAATAATAAATAAAAAAGTTAATTGAGATTAGCCTAATGCAAAAGAGAGGGGAATACTTTGCGCAGGAACAAGATAAGGCGTGGTTAATTATTCATTGCCTGAATAAATTTTGTAAAACTATTTATTGTAATGATGCTATTTGTAAAAGGATGCGGCCTGGCAGCCACATCCTTTTTATGAATTAACGCGGAGAAACGGTAACCTGGCTACCGTTACTTGCCAGCACGACGCGCTGACCGGCAGAGAAGCGGGTGCTGCCCTGTTTCTGCACAACCATAATGGTGCTGCCGTCGTCTTTACGGATTTCCAGCTCTACGCCCTGGGTTTTATTCATCGCACCCTGAACGCCCTGACCTGCTACGCCACCCGCAACGGCACCTGCCGCAGTCGCCAGAGAACGGCCTGTACCACCGCCTACGGTGTTGCCCAGGAAGCCACCCAGAACCGCACCGCCGATGGCACCCATGACGTTGTTCTCGTCACCACCCTGAATCTGAACAGGACGTGCGTTAACAATCGTACCGTAAGTCACGTTCTGAACCTGTTTCGCTTCAGAAGCGCTATAAACGTCGCCAGAAAGTGAACTGTCATTCACACAGCCAGCCAGAGTTAAACCAATCAGCGAAACGCCCAGTACACGTAAAATCATTTGAATCTCCTGTTCACCAAAAACGCCCAATCCGGGCATCCGTTATGGCTAAATTATATGGCATAAAGGGCCATCGTTCATATCTTTGCACTAACAATCGGAAAATTGTACTTGAATTTGACTTAACGAGAGATAAACAAAATTTCGACGCGTTACCTCACTGAGAGTGTTAAAAAATATTATCGCCTGATGGCAAAGCGGGGCTGTTTATGGTTGAGTGGTTATCCTTAGCCCACGCAACGTAAGGAAAGCGCATGAAATCGGGTCGCTATATTGGTGTGATGTCTGGCACCAGTCTGGATGGGGTAGATGTCGTTCTGGCCGCCATAGACGAAAACATGGTGGCACAACAGGCAAGTCTGACCTGGCCTATCCCTGTTTCGCTGAAAGAGGAGATCCTGAGCATCTGCCAGGGGCAACAGCTGACGCTTTCGCAGCTTGGACAGCTTGATGTCAGGCTGGGGGCGTTGTTTGCCGATGCGGTGCTGGCGCTGATGCATAAAGAGAATCTCCGGCCGCAGGATGTGGTCGCGATTGGCTGTCACGGGCAGACCGTCTGGCACGAACCCACTGGCGATGCGCCGCATACCCTGCAAATTGGCGATAATAATCAGATTGTGGCAAAAACGGGCGTCACGGTCGTGGGTGATTTCCGGCGTCGCGACATCGCGCTGGGCGGGCAAGGTGCGCCGCTGGTGCCGGCCTTCCACCAGGCGTTGCTGGGGCACCCGTCAGAGCGCCGTATGGTGCTTAACATTGGCGGTATTGCCAACCTGTCGATGCTGATCCCGGGCCAGCCGGTACGGGGATATGATACCGGCCCGGGTAACATGCTGATGGATGCCTGGATCTGGCGTCAGTGCGGTAAACCGTATGATAAAGACGCGGAGTGGGCGAGCGAAGGCAAAGTCATTATCCCGCTGCTGCAGTCCATGCTTAGCGATCCCTGGTTTGCCCTGCCGGCACCAAAAAGCACGGGACGCGAGTATTTTAACTATGGCTGGCTTGAACGTCAGCTGGCTCGGTTCCCGGCGCTGGCACCGCAGGATGTTCAGGCGACGCTGGCCGAGCTCACGGCGGTCTCCATATCAGAACAGGTACTTTTGAGCGGTGGCTGCGAACGTCTGCTGGTCTGCGGGGGCGGAAGCCGCAACCCGCTGGTGATGGCGCGCCTTGCCGGGTTGTTGCCGGGCACCGAAGTGACAACCACCGATGAAGCCGGCATCAGCGGAGACGACATGGAAGCGCTGGCCTTCGCCTGGCTTGCCTGGCGCACCGTTGCCGGGCTGCCGGGGAATTTGCCCTCAGTCACCGGCGCACGCGAAGCCAGCGTTCTCGGTGCCATTTTCCCGGCCAATCCCCGCCATAATCAGAGTTAACTGAAATTCAGCGCAGCGCGTCGCCGGTAAAATAAAAGGGAACAGGAGGGCCCATTAGCCCTCCAGGACCAGGATAGTCTTCGGAATACGCTCATGAAAAAACTTCTTCTTATTGCTGTACCTGTCTTGCTGTCAGGCTGCAGCGTCTATAACCAGCTCGTTGAGCGCATGCAGACCGACACGCTGGAATATCGCTGTGATGAAAAGCCGCTGACCGTCAAGCTTAATAATCCCCGCCAGGAAGCCAGCTTTGTCTATGACAATAAATTGCTGACGCTCAAGCAGGGGATCTCCGCCTCCGGCGCGCGCTACAGCGACGGTATTTACGTCTTCTGGTCGAAAGGTGACAGCGCCACCGTCTACAAACGCGACCGCATCGTGCTGAACAATTGCCAGCTCGAAAATCCGAAGCGTTGAGATTTTCACAGGGGCGGCGCACAATAGCGCCACCCAATCTCAACGTCACCTAATGCCATGTCTGATAACGACGAACTGCAGCAAATTGCGCATCTGCGCCGTGAATACACCAAAGGCGGCCTGCGTCGCCAGGATCTTCCCGCTGAACCTCTGGTGCTTTTTGAACGCTGGCTGAAACAGGCCTGCGAAGCAAAACTGGCCGACCCAACGGCCATGGTGGTTGCCACGGTGGACGAAAATGGTCAACCGTATCAACGTATCGTGCTGCTTAAGCATTATGACGAGAAAGGGCTGGTGTTTTACACCAACCTGGGCAGCCGCAAAGCACACCATTTAGAGAACAATCCCCGAATCAGTCTCCTGTTCCCCTGGCATATGCTGGAACGCCAGGTCATGGTCACAGGCAAAGCGGAGCGCCTTTCCACACTGGAAGTGGTGAAGTACTTCCACAGCCGCCCGCGTGACAGCCAGATTGGCGCCTGGGTCTCAAAACAGTCCAGCCGAATTTCTGCCCGCGGCGTGCTGGAAAGCAAATTCCTTGAACTGAAGCAGAAATTCCAGCAGGGCGAAATTCCACTGCCCAGCTTCTGGGGCGGTTTCCGCATCCCGATCGAGCAGATTGAGTTCTGGCAGGGGGGCGAACATCGCCTGCACGACCGCTTTTTATACCAGCGCGACAACGGCGGCTGGAAAATCGACAGGCTTGCACCGTAATCCCCGAAATTTGTTGATTTAAGCGCTAGCGCACGCCGCGCTTGCGCTTTATTCTATGGTCCTTTCGCATCAGGCGAAAAGTCGTGTACCGGCAAAGGTGCAGTCGTTTATACATGGAGAATTTGATGGCAAGCAGTAACTTGATTAAACAATTGCAAGAGCGGGGCCTCGTGGCCCAGGTGACGGACGAGGAAGCGTTAGCAGAGCGACTGGCGCAAGGCCCGATCGCGCTCTATTGCGGCTTTGATCCCACCGCTGACAGCTTGCATTTGGGGCATCTTGTTCCATTGTTATGCCTGAAACGCTTCCAGATGGCAGGCCATAAGCCTGTGGCCCTGGTGGGCGGCGCGACCGGTCTGATCGGCGACCCAAGCTTTAAAGCCGCTGAGCGTAAACTGAACACCGAAGACACCGTGCAGGAGTGGGTGGATAAGATCCGCAAACAGGTTGCACCGTTCCTCGACTTCAACTGTGGTGATAACGCCGCGATTGCCGCCAATAACTACGACTGGTTTGGCAGCATGAACGTGCTGACCTTCCTGCGTGACATCGGCAAGCACTTCTCTGTTAACCAGATGATTAACAAAGAAGCGGTGAAACAGCGCCTGAACCGTGACGATCAAGGTATCTCCTTTACTGAATTCTCTTATAACCTGCTACAGGGCTACGACTTCGCCTGTCTGAACAAACTGCACGGCGTTTGCCTGCAGATTGGCGGTTCTGACCAGTGGGGTAACATTACTTCCGGTATCGATCTGACCCGTCGCCTGCATCAAAACCAGGTGTTTGGTCTGACCGTGCCGCTGATCACCAAAGCCGACGGGACTAAATTCGGTAAAACCGAAGGCGGTGCGGTATGGCTCGATCCGAAGAAAACCAGCCCGTACAAATTCTATCAATTCTGGATCAACACCGCGGATGCCGATGTTTACCGCTTCCTGAAGTTCTTCACCTTCATGGACATTGAAACCATCAACGCCCTGGAAGAAGAAGATAAAAACAGCGGTAAAGCACCACGCGCGCAGTATGTGCTGGCGGATGAAGTGACCAAACTGGTTCACGGTGAAGAAGGTCTGGCTGCGGCGAAACGCATTACCGCAAGCCTGTTCAACGGTACGCTGAGCGATTTGAGCGAAGCTGACTTCGAGCAGCTGGCGCAGGATGGCGTACCGATGGTGGAGATGGAGAAAGGGGCTGACCTGATGCAGGCGCTGGTGGACTCTGAGCTGCAGCCGTCTCGTGGGCAGGCGCGTAAAACCATTGCGTCTAACGCCATCACCATCAACGGTGAAAAACAGGCTGACCCGGAATACACCTTCGCCGACAGCGATCGCCTGTATGGCCGCTACACGCTGCTGCGTCGCGGTAAGAAAAATTACTGTCTGGTCTGCTGGAAATAAATAAAAATCTCCAGGGGCGTGGGAAACCACGCCCTTTTTGTTTTTTCAGGGTTTGGTAAGCATAAAATGAAGAACATCCTCGCCATTCAGTCCCACGTTGTTTTTGGACATGCTGGCAATAGCGCGGCGGAATTCCCGATGCGCCGCCTCGGGGCTAACGTCTGGCCCCTCAATACCGTACAGTTCTCAAACCATACACAATACGGCAAATGGACCGGCTGCGTGATGCCGCCTTCGCATCTCACGGAGATCGTGCAGGGCATTGCCGATATCGACCAGCTCAAACGCTGTGACGCGGTTCTGAGTGGTTACCTGGGCTCCGCAGAGCAGGGGGAGCATATCCTCGGCATCGTTCGCCAGGCTAAAGCAGCCAATCCCGCAGCAAAATACTTCTGCGATCCGGTGATGGGGCATCCGGAAAAAGGCTGCATTGTGGCGCCTGGCGTGGCTGAATTCCATGTTCGCCATGCGTTACCTGCCAGCGATATCATCGCGCCCAACCTGATTGAGCTGGAGATCCTTTGCGAGCATCCGGTTAACAGCGTAGCAGAGGCGGTAAGCGCGTCTCGTGAACTGATAGCCCAGGGGCCTGAGATTGTGCTGGTGAAACATCTCGCCCGTGCAGGGCTGAGCAGAGACCGCTTTGAGATGCTGCTGGTGACCAAAGACGAAGCCTGGCACATCAGCCGTCCGCTGGTAGATTTTGGCCTGCGTCAGCCAGTGGGCGTGGGAGATGTGACCAGCGGATTGTTGCTGGTGAAACTGCTACAGGGGGCGACGCGGCGCGAAGCGCTTGAGCATGTGACTGCAGCGGTGTACGAAATTATGATTGCGACGAAAGAGATGCAGGAATACGAACTGCAGGTGATCGCGGCACAGGATCGTATTGCGCAGCCGGAGCACTATTTCAGCGCAACACAGCTCTAAACTATGCCGGGTGGCGCTGCGCTTACCCGGCCTACAAATCCCGTAGGCCCGTGCAAGCGAAGCGCCGCCGGGCAATAACGACCCGGTTAATTCAATCCTTCCGCTTTCAGCGCCGCGGCCACCGCAGGGCGCTCCACCATACGCGCCATATATGCTGCGATATGGTCTAACCCGTCCAGATTCAGCTTAACCGCACGCGCCCAGCGCAACACGGTAAAGAGATACGCATCGGCGATGGTGAAGCGTGCCCCGCAGATATACTGATCGTCCTTCAATGACTCATTGACGTACTGCAGCTTTTTCTCCAGCAGGGCGCGAACGGTCGGTTTGTACTCTTCCGGTGTATCCGGGCGGAACAGTGGCGTAAATCCTTTATGCAGTTCGGTTGCAATATAGTTCAGCCACTCGAGCGTTTTATAGCGTGAAACCGTACTTACCGGGGCCAGCAGCTGGCGATCGGGCACGCTGTCTGCCAGGTACTGCATAATGGCGACGCCTTCTGTCAGCAGGGTACCGTCATCCAGAAGCAGGGCCGGAACTTGTCCCTTCGGGTTAATCGCAAAAAAATCGTCGCCGTTTTCCAGGCGCTTTTTCATCAGGTCAACGCCGTCCAGCGTGAAATCTTTGCCGCTCTCGCGCAGGGTTATATGGGAAGCAAGAGAGCACGCGCCCGGTTTGTAGAACAGTTTCATCGGTAACTCCTTTTTGCTGAGGTTTCAGCTATGTTAGTGCGCAAGCAAACAAAAAAAAAGCCGCTAATAAATTAGCGGCTCATCGTTTCTCAATAACGTTACGCGGTAGCGGTTTCGGTCGCTTTCGTCGCTTTGTCGTCGTCCTGAGTCATACGGTTCAGCTTCGGTGCCGTCAGCAGCATCAGCGCCGCGATAACCGCCGTTGCGATACCAATCTGCAGGAAGACGGTACCGTATACATTCAGGGAGACCAGCGGGTCAGTCACGTTCTCAGGCACCGCCATCAGGTTTGCGATTTTACCTGCGATGATGGCTGCACCGGCAGTGGTCAGGAACCAGCTACCCATGATGAAGCCCATCAGACGCTGTGGCACCAGCTGTGCAACCATCGCCAGACCCAGACCGGAGATCATCAGTTCACCGATAGACTGCAGGGCATAGCTCAGGATCAGCCAGTTAACGGAGACGATACCGGCGTCAGTCGCAAATTTGGTACCCAGTGGCAGCACCAGGAACGCACCAGAGCACAGCACCATACCGATGGCGAACTTGTGCGGCATTGGCAGACGGTCACCCATCTTGTTATAGATAGCCGCCAGAATTGGGCTACCAATCATGATCCAGAACGGGTTCAGCGCCTGATACTGCTCCGGCTCGAACGCGATACCCAGGATGGAGTGCTCAACGTTGCGAATAGCGAAGAAGTTCAGCGAGGTTGGCATCTGGCTGTAGAGCACGAAGAAGATAATCGCTTCCAGCATCAGAATGAAAGCCACAATCATCTTGCGACGGGCCGCACCCTGCATCGCGAAGGCTTCTTTCGCGAAGATGATGACGATACCCAGTGCCACCACGCCCAGAACGGCACGTGCAACACCCTGGTTATGCAGCAACCAGGTGGCGATGGCCGCGAGGATAACAACACCCACGATGGTGGCCAGCAGTTTGCCCATATGCACCGGTTCGAAATCAGGTTTTGAACCGTAGTCCTTAACCCAGCTACGGCAGAACAGGAAGTTCACAACGGTAATCAGCATACCGACAAAGCTCAGCGCAAACGCCACGCTCCAGCCGAATTTTGCGGCGAGCCATGGGGTTGCCAGCATGGAGAAGAATGAACCAATGTTGATGGACATGTAGTACATGGTGAATGCACCGTCCAGACGTGGGTCATCTTTGCTGTAGCAGGTAGAGAGCAGGGATGACGGGTTCGCTTTGAACAATCCGTTACCAACGGCGATGGTTGCCATACCCATATAGACTACGGCTGCGTCATGACCAGACCAGGCAACCAGACCATAGCCGATTGCCAGAACAATGGCGCCCAGCATAATGACACGCTTCGTACCCAGAACTTTATCACCAAGCCAGCCGCCAATCGCGACCAGACCGTAAACGAGGGCACTGAATGAAGAGAACAGCGTGATGGAATCGGCTTCGGACATACCCAGCTGTTTTACCAGGTAAACCGCCATGATCCCTTGCAGGCCGTAATAACCAAAACGCTCCCATAACTCGATAGAGAAGATGAGATAGAACGCTTTTGGCTGTTTAAAAGCGTTCAAACTCACGCTTTCATCTGTTGGTTTATTGTTTGCAGTTGACACATATACCTCTTTTTTTACATCCCATATTAACGGGGGTGTTCATAGCGTGATGGTCGGAGTCCATCCGCTTTATAGTTATATTGGGAGGAGAAACGGCGGGTAATGTTCACTATCCTGACCCGTCTGGCAATACGTTTGTAATAATCTGTTACATATAACTGAGCCGCTATAATCCTCGGTTTCTGCAAATGTTATTCAGCGTTAAATTTCACACAATGGATTTTGTTGGTTTTTTTGACTGCGAAAAACCGGCGGAGAGGGTTGTGTGGCGATATGTTCTGCTATTTGCCGTTAAATGCAGTCATATAGCCCATATTCTGAAAAATGAGTGGTCTTATCTGCGGCCATTGAAGGATTACATCTTGTCTGGCAAAGGGTTTAGGTGGGATCTGACAACAAAAAATCAACATGAAGTTATCAGAGTGATCGCGATCACAAATGTATAGAAATTTTCGGTAGTGAAAAAACTATTAACCTGTTTGAGCGTTAAATGACCGAACAATTGACAGGGCATAAGAGAACATAAGCGGACAACTTGCGGCCTAAAGGAAGGTTTTTAGTTAAGCCTTCCTTTAGTAAGGTCTTGATGATGCGAAAGTAAAAAGGAATAACGCCGCTCAGGGATACACTTTTTCTTTATATTCGCAGAGATCTTCAATGATACATGAGCCGCAGCGAGGCTTTCTGGCAATGCAGGTATAACGGCCATGCAGGATAAGCCAGTGATGACAGTCGACTTTGAATTCAGCGGGAACCACTTTTAACAGTTTCTCCTCCACCTGTTCGACATTTTTACCCGGAGCGAAGTTGGTTCGGTTAGCGACACGGAAAATATGGGTATCAACCGCGATGGTCGGCCAGCCAAACGCGGTGTTAAGTACCACATTCGCCGTTTTACGTCCCACACCCGGCAACGCTTCCAGCGCCTCGCGATCTTCCGGCACTTCACCACCATGACGCTCCAGCAAAATGCGGCAGGTCTTAATGACGTTCTCCGCTTTGCTGTTAAACAGCCCGATGGTTTTGATATAAGACTTCACCCCTTCCACGCCCAACTCCAGCATGGCTTTCGGGGTATTGGCCACCGGATAGAGCAGGGCGGTGGCCTTATTCACGCTCACGTCAGTGGCCTGAGCCGAAAGCAGCACTGCGATCAGCAGCTCAAACGGCGAAGTGAAATTCAGCTCAGTCGTCGGGTGCGGGTTTGCGTCCCGAAGACGGGTGAGGATTGCAATGCGCTTTTCTTTGTTCATGAGGCTTTCCCGGGTATCCCTTCCTGCACGCTGCGCTCAGCCGCGCGGCGCTTACGTTTTTCATCAATCAGGTATTTTATCGCCAGCATCATGCCAAGGCCAATAAACGCACCCGGTGGCAGCATAGCCAGCAGGAACGGCGTATCAGTATGAAACACCTCGATGCGTAAAACTTTAGCCCAGCTTCCCAGCAGCGCGTCTGCGCCGTCGAAGAGGGTACCGTTGCCAAGAATTTCACGCAGTGAGCCCAGAACGAACATCGCGCAGGTGGCCCCCATTCCGATGGAGAAACCATCCAGGGCCGACATCGCCGGGGTGTTCTTCACGGCAAAGGCTTCTGCACGCCCCACCACGATACAGTTGGTAACGATCAGCGGGATAAAAATCCCCAGGGACTGATACAGACCGAACGCGTAGGCGTTAATCAGCATCTGAACGACGCTCACCACTGACGCAATGATCATGACGTAAATCGGAATACGGATTTCCGACGGCGTCCAGCGGCGCAGGGTGGAAATGGAGAGGTTGGTCAGGGTAAGCACCAGCGTGGTGGCAAGCCCCAGCCCCAATGCGTTGGTAGCGGTGGATGTCACCGCCAGCAGCGGGCACAATCCCAGCAGCTGTACCAGCGCGGAGTTGTTCTTCCACAACCCCTGGACAATGACCTCTTTAACCTGGCTCATGCTCACTCCTCACAGGCCGGAAGATTGTTAATCTGCGCAGGCAGCGTTTCTGCATACAACCCGGCACGTTTTACGGCATTCACGACGGCACGCGGCGTAATGGTGGCCCCGGTGAACTGGTCAAACTCGCCGCCATCTTTCTTGACGGCAAATGCCGTGTCCGCTTCGCCGTGGATCACCTTACCGGCAAAATGCAAAATCCAGTCGCTCAGGCGTGTCTCAATTTTATCCCCAAGGCCCGGCGTTTCGTGGTGTTGAGTCACGCGGGTACCCAACACGGTACCGGAAAAATCGGTACCCACAAGTAGCTGAATGGCACCGGAATACCCGTCTGGTGCCGTGGCCTCCATCACCACGCCCACCGCGTTATCGCCTCTACGGGCGATATAGAGACGATGCGGGCCTTTACCTAACTGCGGCGCCTGTACCACGAAACAGCTTTTCTGCAGGTCATTATCGTAGAAATCAGACGGCATCACCTGATCGAACAGCGCGCGTTGCTGCTTTGCGGCCTGTTCATCAATGGTCGTTTTGGTCAGTTCGTTCACCAGTGCCGTCATCCCGGTGAGGACAGCAGCGAAAATGGCCAGCGTGACGCCATGTTTTTGCATTGTTTTCAGCATCGCGAAACCCTTACCGATGGCCGTACACGCGCGGGCGCGTGTAGTAGTCAATGAGCGGAACGGTGATGTTGGCAAGCAGGACGGCGAACGCTACGCCATCCGGGTATCCGCCGAAACTGCGGATCAGCCACACCAGCAGACCGGCCAGCGCACCGAAGATCAGACGACCGCGATTGGTGGTCGAGGCGGTTACCGGATCGGTCAGAATAAAGAACGCGCCCAGCATGGTGGCACCTGAGAGCAGATGCATCTGCGGGCTCGCCAGGGATTCAGGAGAGAAGAACCAGCCCAGCGTGGAGCAGACCGCGAGCGTGACCAGGAAGCTCACCGGAATATGCCAGCGGATCGCTTTCTGCTGCAGCAGAAACAGGCCGCCCAACAGATATGCCAGGTTAACCCACTGCCAGCCTGCACCGGCCAGCACGCCGCTGTAGATAGCTGATTGCATGATCTGCTCAACGCTGTGCCCGGCACGCAGGGACGTTTTAAACGTATCGAGCGGTGTGGCCTGGCTGACACCATCCACGCCCATACGCAACGCATTCATATCGGCACCGGACGCCGTATGGCCGGTAAAGATCACCTGAAGGGCATCCATAAAACCCGGCACCGTGGCGGCGATATCGTTCGGCGGCAGCCAACTGGTCATTTGTACCGGGAAGGAGATAAGCAGTACGACGTAGCCGACCATCGCCGGGTTAAAGGGATTGTGGCCCAGCCCACCGTACAGCTGTTTGGCAATAATCACCGCAAACACCGTACCGAGCACGATCATCCACCACGGCGCAAACGGCGGAATACTGATGGCCAGCAGCAGGCCCGTCAGCAGAGCGGAGTTATCGCTGAGAATACGGGAGATGTTCATCTTACGCAGCTTCAGCACCAGCGCTTCGGCTGCTACGGCGCTGGCACAGCCCAGTGCTAACTGGAACAGGGTTCCCCAGCCGAAAAACCAGAACTGAACGGCAATACCCGGCAGTGCAGCCAGGCAGACCAGCATCATAATGCGCGACGTCTGGCGCTGGTTATGGGTGTAAGGGGAACTTGCGATTCTGAAAACCATTTAATCCTCGTTAACTGCTTGCTGTGCGGCTTTCTTCGCCTGAACGCGTGCAATCGCGGCGGCGACGGCGGCTTTGCGTGGATCGTCGTTCGCGGCAGGCTGTTGTACTTCCTGCTGAGCCGCTTTCCGCGCTTTGGCGCGGGCGATGGCCGCTTCGACAGCGGCTTTGCGCGGGTCGACTGGTGCCTCTTCTGCAGCTGGTTGTGGTTGCTGCGCCGCTTTCCGTGCTTTGGCGCGGGCGATGGCCGCTTCGACAGCCGCTTTGCGCGGATCGACCGGCGCCTCTTCTGTGGCTGGTTGCGGTTGCTGCGCCGCTTTACGCGCTTTAGCGCGGGCTATCGCGGCTTCAACGGCGGCTTTGCGCGGGTCTGTGGCCTCTTGCTCAACGACTACCTGCTGCTCTCCCGCTTTCCGTGCTTTGGCGCGGGCGATGGCCGCTTCAACGGCCGCTTTACGCGGATCGACACGGGTTTCTTCCGGTTGCCCTGTTTGCGCTTTTTCCGCCTGACGCGCGCGCGCCGCGGCCTTACGCGCTTCACGTGCGGCAATGGCTTCGCTGTTATCTGGCTTCTCACCGGCGGAGATCACCACAGGTTGCGCTGCGGTCGCTTTTTTCTCGCGCACGCGAGCCAGCGCCGCGTTAATGGCATCCTGATCTTTCTCGCCTGGCTGAACGGCAGCCTGCTTATGACGCTCCTGACGGGCCAGTTTTTCACGCTCCAGACGAGCCAGGCGGGCTTCAAAGCGGGCTTTCGCTTCGGCAGCGCGTTTTTCTTCCATCGAGATGGCATAAATCTCGGCCTTCTCCTGACGGAAGTACTGCACCAGCGGAATGTTGCTAGGGCAGACCCAGGCGCACGCGCCGCATTCGATGCAGTCAGCCAGATTATGCGCTTGCGCTTTATCGTGCAGCTGACCTTTGCTGTACCAGTACAACTGCTGTGGAAGCAGATCGGCCGGGCAGGCATCGGCACAGGCGCTGCAGCGGATGCAGCCTTTCTCTTCCTGCTCTTCACCCATTTCGGTGGGGGAGGGGGCGAGCAGGCAGTTAGTGATTTTTACGACCGGAACGTCCAGCCACGGCAGGGTAAAGCCCATCAATGGACCGCCCATGATCACCATCTGATCGCTGCCGGGACAGAATCCGGCCTGCTCCAGAAGATGACGAACCGGCGTGCCCAGACGCGCCCAGACGTTCCCCGGACGAGACACTGATTCGCCCGTCAGCGTCACCACGCGTTCGGTCAGGGGTTCACCGTCAATCACCGCGCGTTTCACGGCGTAGGCGGTACCCACGTTTTGCATCAGCACGCCAATATCCGACGAGCGGCCGCCGTGGGGAACCTGCTTTCCGGTGAGTATTTGCGTCAGCTGTTTTGCACCGCCTGACGGGTACTTGGTCGGAATGACGCGCAGGCTGATATCGTGGCTACCGGCGAGCACCGCGCGCAGCATGGAAATGGCCTGCGGTTTGTTATCCTCAATGCCAATCAGCACTTCACGAGGCTGCAGCACATGGGCGAGGATACGGATCCCCTCCACGACCTGCGCGGCGCAGTCCTGCATCAGGCGGTCATCGGCGGTGATATAGGGTTCGCATTCAGCGGCGTTGATAATCAGGGTCTGAATTTTATCGCCGCCACCGCGCAGTTTGACGCCGGTCGGGAACCCTGCGCCACCCAGCCCGGCAACGCCGAACTGATGAATACGGTCGATAAGCGCTTCCCGGCTGCGGGCGCGGTAGTCGCTCCAGCCATCACGTTCTATCCAGCGGTCTTCGCCGTCGGCTTCAATAATGACGCTCAGTTCGGAGAGGGCTGACGGATGTGCAACGGTGTGAGGGGTAATCGCCACCACTTTACCGGATGTCGGGGCGTGGATCGGCAGCATACGCCCACGACCAAAGGTCAATGGCTGGCCGCGAAGGACGGTATCGCCTTCTTTAACGCACAACTCACCCTCATCGCCAATGTGCTGCTTCAGCGGCATGACGAAACGGGTCGCCAGCGGAATTTGACGCAGCGGCGTGCCGCTGGACTGGGTTTTCATCTCTGGCGGATGGATCCCGCCGTCAAAGTCCCAAATCTTCTCTTTTCTGAAAGCAGAAAATAACTTAAGCATGTTGTTCCACAGGAATATTGCGAACCGGAATGGTTTGAAGATCCCACTTCCAGCTTTCGGTAGTCGTTTCAACCGGGCGCAACTCAATACATTGCGTCGGGCAGGGGGCCACGCAGAGGTTACAGCCGGTGCACAGATCCGCCACAACGGTGTGCATGGCGCGGGTGGCGCCAACAATGGCGTCGACAGGGCATGCCTGAATACACTTGGTGCAGCCAATGCAGTTCGCTTCGTCAATCACCGCGAGGGCGCGCACGGGCTCCTGCACCTGTGCATCGCCGTCAATGGGTTGCGGGTCGACGTTTAGCAGCGCTGCAATTTTCAGCATTACCGCTTCGCCACCTGGCGCACAGCGGTTGATTTTCTCACCCTGAATACCCACGGCTTCTGCATAGGGACGACAGCCAGGATAGCCGCACTGCCCACACTGGCTTTGCGGCAAAAGCTCATCGATTTTTTCAACAACAGGATCGTCCTCCACCGCGAATCGGCGGGAGGCGTAACCCAGAATCAGGCCAAACACCAACCCCAGCACGCTGATGGAGGCGATGGCAATCCAGATGGTATTCATTACAACTTCACCAGACCACTAAAGCCCATAAAGGCCAGAGACATTAAACCTGCGGTCACCAGCGCAATCGCGTTTCCGCGAAAGGGCGCAGGGATATCCGCTGCGGCGAGGCGCTCACGAATAGAGGCAAACAGCACCATCACCAGCGAGAAACCGACGGCGGCAGAAAAACCGTACAGCGCCGACTGCATGAAATTATGCCCGAGATTAATGTTCAACAGCGCTACGCCAAGAACGGCACAGTTGGTGGTGATCAACGGCAGAAAGATACCCAGCAGACGATAGAGCGCCGGACTGGTTTTACGCACCACCATTTCGGTAAATTGCACCACCACGGCAATGACCAGAATGAAGGCCAGCGTACGGAGATAGACTAAACCCAGCGGGATGAGGATCCAGGTATCAATCAACCAGGCGCAGATGGACGCCATCGTCATCACGAAGGTGGTTGCCAGCCCCATGCCCATTGCCGTTTCCAGCTTTTTGGACACGCCCATAAACGGACACAGGCCAAGGAACTTCACCAGAACGAAGTTGTTAACCAGCACTGTGCCGACAAAGAGCAGTAAGTAATCGGTCATTATTCAGCCTGAAATAAAAAAGCCGCCTATTATCGGATAAACCACAACAGGCGACAACAGGTTATCTGTAAGGTTATTACGGATTCACGAAGGTGTTCTTCACCCGCGTCGAACGCTTGAAATAGGGCACCAGAAGCGCCGCCGCCAGTAACGGGAAAAGCAGCTGACGAACGGCCAGCGCGTCCGAAACCGGTGAAAAAGCAAAGGCTTTCACCGCCAGCAGTACGGAAACGAGCAGCCAGATGATGTAGTGCTTAGGCACATTTTTGCGGCGTTTAAAGAACGCAATGGTTAGCCACAGCGTGTAGTACCACATGCCAATGGCGAAGACGAACGACACGAACCACAGCGTAATATTCGGCACACTTTGCGACATCAGGGTCTGGATTGCATGAGGGGTAACCAGCGCGGTGGTATAAAGCAGCAGCGCAAGTGATGCGCTTAATAAGGCAACCAGCAGCCATGCCAGTGGGGCGATTAACCAGCCTCCAATTCTTTCTCCAGGCGTTGCGGTCATGAACTCTCCCATAAATCTGCGCGAAATGTTGTACAGCCAGTTTGCAGGGCGGAGAGTATATAACATTTCGCGCGGATGGCTACTTTCTTATAAAACGTAACGCCATACGGACTTAGGCACTTCGCCGACGTTAAACAAACGGCCACCGGAGACCAGCTCCGCACGGCGATGATCCGCTGCACGATACATATTGATGATGTCCTGATTATCCGACAGCGTGTAGTTCAGGTGGTCAAACAGTTTTTCCAGGCTCTCAAGGGAATTGATCTTGCGAAATTTTAATAAATAGTCCTGAACTGTCATATTAATAAGTTTCCATATAAAAGTGAGTCATACCCGTTAAGGTAATTCGTTTGAATAATAAACGGATTAATAAAGACGTAAACTGCCCACTCAGGTAACGCGACTAAATTAGGAGTTTTCTTTGCGAAAGATTCAGGCATCTGATGATGCCTGGAAGAGAAGGTTAACCGTGTTCACCAGGAGTGGCAATAAGTAACTGACATATTATGTCACTCTTTATTACCGTAACCGGTTACTTAGGTTGGGCGACAGTGACAGGCTCCGGCGGTTGGTAGTTATCGATGTGGCTGGCAACGCCAAGCAAAATGACCGATACCCCAAGAACAATCCATCCCGCTAATTCAATGATTCGATTAATAATTGACGTCATAATTCGTGTTTGTAATTTATCCATAAATACCGGTTGCAAATGTTACAGCGCCAGGGGGGAGACAGCAAGTGCTTTGGGAACGGTTCCCTTAAGCACAATCAGCGGGTTAACCCCATATAACAAAAACAAGCGGAGCAGGATGCTATTTTAAGTCATATGGCACATGCTTAATCTGTCATGAGGCCAGGTTAGCCAGTGTGAAATAAGAACATCACAGGAGAGGGCAACACTATGAGTGATAGCATCCGTGTCGGGCTTATTGGTTACGGGTATGCGAGCAAAACATTCCATGCGCCGTTAATTGCCGGTACGCCGGGAATGGCGCTGGCGGCGATGTCGAGCAGCGATGCCACCAAGGTGCATGCCGACTGGCCCACCGTTCCGGTTGTCTCTGAGCCTAAGCACCTTTTCAATGATCCGAATATCGATTTAATTGTGATCCCCACGCCGAATGATACCCATTTCCCGCTGGCGAAAGCGGCGCTGGAAGCCGGTAAGCATGTCGTCGTCGATAAACCCTTTACCGTGACGTTGTCTCAGGCACGCGAGCTGGACGCGCTGGCGAAAAGCCTTGGCAGACTGCTGTCGGTGTTTCATAACCGCCGCTGGGACAGCGATTTTCTCACGGTAAAAGCGCTGCTCAGCGAGGGAACGCTCGGGGAGATAACCTTCTTTGAATCGCACTTTGACCGCTTTCGGCCGCAGGTGCGAAACCGCTGGCGTGAGCAAGCCGGGCCAGGCAGCGGCATCTGGTACGATTTAGCCCCACACCTGCTCGACCAGGCCGTGAATCTGTTTGGTCTGCCGGTGAGTATGACGGTTGATCTGGCCCAGCTCAGACCCGGCGCGCAAACGACCGATTATTTTCATGCCATCCTGAGCTACCCGCAACGGCGGATAGTGCTGCACGGAACGATGGTTGCGGCTGCGGAATCTGCGCGTTATATCATTCACGGCACGCGGGGGAGCTATGTGAAGTTTGGTCTGGATCCGCAGGAAGACCGGCTGAAAAACGGCGAGCGTTTGCCTCAGGAAGACTGGGGATATGATATGCGAGACGGGGTAGTGACCAAAGTGGAGGGGGAGACGCTGGTGGAAGAAACCTTGCTGACGAGCCCGGGGAACTACCCGGCATATTATGCGGCCGTGCGTGATGCGCTGAACGGCACGGGGGAAAACCCGGTACCAGCCAGCCAGGCGATTCAGATCATGGAGTTGATTGAACTGGGCATTGAATCTGCCAAACATCGCGCCACGCTCTGTCTGGCATAAGTTTTGTTGGCCGGGTAGGGCGTAGCCGCCACCCGGCAAAGGGGTTACGCGTTTGCCACCTTATCCCGAAGCGCCTGCTTCTCTTCCGGCGTGAGGAAGGCCATCTCCAGCCCATTAATCTGCGCCTGGCGGATCTGTTCGCGGCTCAGGCCCGCCTGCGGTGCGGCGACAGTGTACTCGTGGATAATGTCCACGCCCTGTACCGCCGGGTCATCGGTATTCAGCGAGGCCAGCACGCCGTGCTCAAGGAAGGTTTTCAGCGGGTGCTTATCCAGCGCGGGCACGGTGCTGGTCTGCATATTGGAGGTCAGGCAGGATTCAATCCCGATACGTTGCTCGGCCAGGAAGTCCATCAGGGCGCGATCTTCCACCGCTTTTACACCGTGACCGATACGCTCGGCACCCAGTTCACGGATGGCCTGCCAGATGCTCTCCGGCCCCGCCGCTTCACCGGCGTGAACGGTTACATGCCAGCCGGCATCACGTGCGCGGTTGAAATGTGACAGGAACAGGCTGCCCGGGAAGCCCAGTTCATCCCCGGCCAGGTCGACTGCGGTGATCGCGTCACGATGCGCCAGCAGCGCTTCCAGTTCCTGCAGACAGGCCGCTTCGCCGAAGGTACGGCTCATGATGCCAATCAAACGGGCCTGCACATCGAAGGCTTTGCACCCTTCACGGACACCTTCAATAACGGCTTCAACCACGCCTGCAACGGGCAGGCTGTGGGTCATCGCCATATAGCCTGGCGAAAAGCGCAGTTCGACATAGTGCAGGCCGTTACGGGCGGCATCTTCGATGTTCTCAAAAGCGACACGGCGACAGGCATCCAGTGAGGCCAGCATCTTTACGCCCCAGTCGAGTTTGCTCAAAAAACTGACCAGATCCGGTTCATTAGAGGTGACCTGAACGTGCGGGATCAGGGTTTCAAGCGATTGAGCAGGGAGCGTTAAATTGTACTGGCGGCCAAGATCGAGGATGGTTTGGGCACGAATGTTACCGTCAAGGTGACGATGAATATCTGTTAAAGGCAGGCGTGTATCAATCATGGTCGCACTCTTTTCTGGTTAAAGTGCGCCACATTATAAAAACAAAACGAGGTAAAAAGCTATTTGCGCAAGGGAATATTCCGTTGCGCAAACAAACTACAGGAGCGTGTTGATACCCGCAATCAGCCGCTGCACCCCTTGTTTCAGCTTGCTGCGCGGGCAGCCGGCATTCAGGCGGATAAAACCGATGCCTTCGTTTCCGTAGGTATATCCCGGCATGATGGCGACTTTTTGCTGCTCAATCAGTACGTTTTGCAGGGCGCGATCGTCAATATTTAACGGGCGCAGGTCAATCCAGGCGAGATAGGTCGCCTCGGGTGGCGTCCAGTTTAGTACCGGAAAAGCGCTGTTCATTTCACGTGCGATAAATTTCAGGTTCTCTTCCAGATAGTCGCGCAGCGCGGCAAGCCACGGCTCACCCTGCTGATAGGCGGCAATATGCGCCGTCAGTGCCAGCACGGAGGGAGAGGAGAGGCCGTCACGGCCTTTTAGCGCGCTCAGATACGCATTACGGCTCTCCTCATCGCCTATTAACCCATATGCGCCGGTCAGTGCCGGGATATTAAAGCTCTTGGAGCCTGAGGTCAGCAGTGCCCATTTACCGCGCGCGACCCTGTTCCATGGCGTGTGGCGATGTTCTCCCCATACCATGTCCATATGAATTTCATCGCTTATCACCGCCACGTCATAGCGCGCGCACAGTTCAGCCATCTGCGCCAGCTCCTCCTGCGTCCAGACCTTGCCGGTCGGGTTTTGCGGGCTGCACAGCAGCAATATTTTGTTTTCCGGTTTCGCCAGGGCGGCCTCAAGCGCGGCCATATTTCCCTGCCAGCCCGTCGCCTGTTTCTCCATCGCCACTGGCACCACGCGGCGCGCATTGCCTTCAATGGCTTTATAAAACGCGTCATAAGCCGGGGTATGCACCACCACACCATCTCCCGGCATCGACCACAGGCGAATCAGCTCAGAGACCATATAGATCACGGAAGGGCCATAAACAACGGTTTCAGTATCAATCCGGCTGTTAAAACGTTGCTGGAACCAGTGCGCCACCGCGGCCAGGAATTCTTCGTTTTTCCAGCGGCTGTAGCCAAACACGCGGTGATCAATACGTTGATGTAGCGCATCGATAATGCAGGGGGCGGTGGCGAAATCCATATCAGAGATCGTAAAGGGCAGCAGGTCGGCGGCACCAAAACGGTCGGCAACATAATCCCACTGTGTACACCAGGTGCCGTGGCGATCGACAACGGTCGAGAAATCAAACATGACGTATGTCCTTAAAGTAAAACCCCCTCAGCGTGAGGGGGTGAGGCATCAGGCTTCGACTGTGCGCATCAGGGTGGCCAGCTCATCTTTGACCGACTGCACCTGCGGGCCGATAACCACCTGCAAATTGTGTTGATTCAACTGTACCACGCCGATTGCCCGGTTGGCTTTCAGGGCATTGGTATCCACTTTCGACATATCCGCCACCGACAGACGCAGACGGGTAATGCAGTTATCCAGAGAGGTAATGTTATCCGCACCGCCCAGCGCCGCCAGAATTGCCGGCGTGTTATAACCCGATTTACCCACTGTACCGGCAACGGCCTGTTCCACGCTGGTGGCGGTTTCGGCATCGCGGCCTGGCGTTTTCAGGTTAAAGCGGGTGATGGCGAAGCGGAAGATACCGTAGTACACCACGAACCAGATCGCCGCCACGACCGGCACCAGATACCACTTGGTGGACAAACCATGCAGGATGCCGAACACCACGAAATCAATTACGTTGCCGTCGGTGTTACCGATGGTGACGCCCAGCACCGCCATCACGGTAAAGCCCAGACCGGTCAGCACCGCGTGGATGAGATACAGCACCGGCGCGACAAACAGGAACAGGAATTCGATAGGCTCAGTCGTACCGCCTACAACGCACGCGATTACCCCGGAAATCAACAGCCCTTTAATTTTGTGACGATTTTCAGGTCGGGCGCAGTGGTACATCGCCAGCGCCGCGCCTGGCAGACCGCCGAGGAAGGCCGGCATTTTACCCTGTGACAGGAAGCGGGTCGCACTCTCAGAGAAGCCATGAGTGGTTGGGCAGCTCAGCTGCGCCTGGAAGATGGTCAGCGCACCGCTTACATCATGACCGCACACTTCCATGGTACCGCCTGCTTCGGTGAAGCGAATCAGCGCCACCAGAATATGTTGCAGGCCAAACGGCAGCAGCAGACGTTCGCCGGTACCGAAGATCATCGGGCCGAAATCGCCCGCGCCGTTAATGATACGGCCAATACCGTTGATACCGAGCGCAAAGACCGGCCAGATCAGCGGGATGACCAGACCAAACAGCCCCATGACCACGAGAGTAATAATTGGCACGAAGCGGGTGCCGCCGAAGAAAGCCAGGGCATCGGGGAGGCGGATATTGTGGAAGCGCTCATGCAGCATCCAGATAATGACCCCCGCGATCACCGCGCCGAGGATCCCAGTGTCGATGGACTGAATACCAATCACGCTCTGAATGTTGTTGGCTTTCAGCACCGCAGCATCGGTAGTGGGCAGGATGCCTTTGGCGGTCAGCCAGAAGTTCACCGCAAGGTTCATCACCGCGTAGCCCACAAAACCGGCGAACGCCGCCACGCCTTTATTCTCACGCGCCAGGCCCAGCGGGATGGCGATACAGAACATCACGGGCAGGAAACTGAAGGCAAAGGAGCCGACCTTACTCATCCAGATGAATCATGATTGAAGTGATATTAATATGTTAAATCAGATAGTTAAGGTTATGCGGTTTTTCTATGGGGCATCGGTGGGGCATTTTGAGTAAATGATGCGTTCAAAATGCCCACCTGGTCATGGTTATTCTCGGTCATCCATTTACCGTAAACCGTGAATAGCATTTGCGCTGACGAATGGCCCATCTGGTGCGCAACGAAATTTGGGTTCGCTCCGGCGACCAGTGCCCAGCACGCATATGTGTTCCTGGTTTCATAAGACCGTCTTTGTCGGACGCCTGCACGACGCAGGGCAGTGCGCCAGGCTGAATTAATGGATCCGGGGACGTAGCACATCGTCTTCTTACCGTTCATTGAAGTAATGGACGGCGAGAATATAAAGGTGCATTCATCGGTTCTCTTTTTTTTGTATTCCCGTAGGCTGACGCTTACCTTGTGGGATGCCATCATTCTGGTCAGTGGCATTTGCGCCTTGAGTGCATCAATTGCTGGCTGGGTCAGCTGTATTGTTCGAATCCCGGCGTTGGTTTTTGGCAGGGTGAAGTTTCCCTTCAGGGAATAGTTCCGTGACACTGTAACAGTCCAGTTGACAGTATCCACATCCTCCCAGGATAACGCGCTTAGTTCGCCATGCCTGACGCCTGTATTTACCGCAAAGATAACCATATTCTGAAACTGTAGCGTTGGGCAGGCCGCAACCACTCTCTGATACTCATCAGAAGTAAGAGGATCTGGAATGGGTCTTTCTTTTGCTAGAGGGGTAATACCTGCCATCAGATCGGTTTTCAGGTAGCCACTTTTGAAAGCAAAGCTCAGCATCCCGCCAAGGCATGCCATATAGCTATTGACTGTAGGAACGCTTCTTCCCTTTTTGGGTGGATGATTTAGGCCATGTCTGGTCTTCTGCCAGCCGTTCAGTAGCTCCTTCCTGGCACTAAGGATATCTTCAGTGTTCAGGCTGCCGATGTACCTGTGCTCACCAATAGTTTCGATGGTTGTTGTGAGGTGGCAATCGTAACGCCGCAAAGTCCCGAGGCTAAGCTCCATCTCCTTAAGCCCAAGCCATTTCGATTTCAGTTCAAGTAGTGAGATTTGCTTTCTGACAGTGCTGAATTTCTCTGCGTTCGATGAATCAGGGAATTGCGAGGCATAATTGAATGTGCCTGTCTTTATCGCAAAGCAGACTGAAGCCCGAAGTTCGCCTGCCATTTTCCTGTTTTTTGGCGTGTCAGGAACGCCGAGATTTTCCCTGACACGCTTCCCCTGATATATGAACCATATGCGTAACGATTCGCCATGAACCTCTACGCCTGTTGGGTATGCTGCCATAATCATTCCTCGTTTGATGTGCCAAAGGACATTTAAGCAGATATTCTCCGGCGTTTCGCTGGGCTTTGGTGCTCGATCCAGTGGTTTATCTCATCGCGGTTATACATGATTGGGCTGTTTTGCTTAGGTGCCATATCAGGGGCAACATGGCGATAATGCTTTCCCTCCATCCAGGTAGACCGGCGGGCATGCTGAATCATGTGCTTTGACATGCCGGTTGTCGCAGTTAAAAGTTCCTCTGTGACCCATTTATTCGGTACCAACTGAATAATGTCGCTCATGGTTTTCTCCAGGCAAAAAGAAGCCGCCCGTAGGCGGCAATAACATCAAGGGATGTGAGGCGGTGCTTTAGCACCCAATAGCCAGCTCATAACTGGCTATCAGTTGCGTCAGTCTGTGAAATAGCAGAAGCCATAACTGCGCGTTCGCACAGCAATCCACCCAGGGGCTTGTTTTCCTGTTCTTGCTGCTACATGCCACGAAACGTACTGCATTTGCTGCGTATTGCTGCGCCAGTGGTTCATGCCAAGCAGACGGCGCGCTGCCGCGTTACTCTTCATAATCTCTCCTCATGCCGCACGCTGGGCGCGCAGCTTCTTCAGGTGTTCTGCTGTTTCGATTTCTTCGGCGATCCGCTCAGCCTGTGCTTTGGTCAGCGGCTCGAATTCATGCTGAAAGCGGCCCATGCTGG
>NZ_LNII01000139.1:0-254 GCF_001463365.1 Enterobacter sp. 50793107
GGCCGCAAGGTTAAAACTCAAATGAATTGACGGGGGCCCGCACAAGCGGTGGAGCATGTGGTTTAATTCGATGCAACGCGAAGAACCTTACCTGGTCTTGACATCCACAGAACTTTCCAGAGATGGATTGGTGCCTTCGGGAACTGTGAGACAGGTGCTGCATGGCTGTCGTCAGCTCGTGTTGTGAAATGTTGGGTTAAGTCCCGCAACGAGCGCAACCCTTATCCTTTGTTGCCAGCGGTCCGGCCGGGAAC